>JAFOED010000100.1 GCA_017380355.1 Ruminococcus sp.
AGTGATAACGTACCATTTACTGAGTATGTAGCAAAAAACGGTGGTCCTCTCGAGTGGGATGACGCGCGTCCGTTGGTTATGCCAATCATCTCTTTGCTTGAAGCGTTACACAAAGTGGGAATCGGTCACTACGCTGTATCTCCTAGCAACCTTTCTGTGAATTCTGAGGGCAAGCTTATTTTAAATGGTTTCTCTACTGAAAACGAGCGTAAGCGTGGAACAATGCTTAAATCACAGCTTTTCTCTGGTTGTGGTGCTCCTGAACAGTACAGAAATGATAATGTTCTTGATGATGCTACTGATATTTATGGCTTTACAGCTACTTTGTTCTACGCATTAACAGGTAATCTACCGGCTAACGCTAAAGATAGAACAAAGGACTCACGCCTTCTTATTAGTACTAACACAGTTAAGAGACTGCCACCTCACGTTGTAACAGCTCTCGCTAACGGCTTGCAGATGCGTCGTGATATGCGTATCACTAACTTTGAAGAGTTACGCTCACAGCTTTCTGTTGCTTCTACTGTACAAGCTATTCAGGAAGAAATTTCCCGTACAGCCAGTATGACACCTATTAAGAATGAAAACGAAAAGAAATCAAAGGTTAACGCTACTGCTGTTGGTATTGTAGCTACCGTTGTGGCACTGCTTCTTTTCTCTGCGATCGGACTTTTCTGGTTATCAAATGATCCGTTACAAGGCTTATTTGAAAAAGAAACCGAAGCTCCTACTGCTGTTGCTCCGACAGAAGACTGGACAGGTCCTGTTGTTGATAATTACGTAGGTAAAACTTACGATGAAGTAGTTGCTATTGTAGAACAGAATGGTAATATCACTCTTAAGATTTCTGCGGATGGTGAGTACAGTGACACAATTCCTGAGGGAACTGTAATTTCACAGACTCCACTTCCTGGTGAACCTATAAAAACTGATTCTTCACTTCTTTATCTCGTGCTTAGCAAAGGTCCTGAGATGAGAAAACTTCCTGATGTTGATAACAAGTCTCTTGATACAGCATCACAGCTCTTGATTGACGAAGGCTTTATTGTACTTCAGGAAGCAGAGTACAGTACTGCAGCTTCAGGCACAGTTTTAGGATATGTTAATCACAAAGCTGGTGACACACTTGAAGCAGGTTCTGAGGTTACTTTAAGAGTAAGTAAAGGTCAGGAAATAACTGAAGAGTAAAATAAAACAGGTGGGCTTGACCCACCTGTACTTATATTATCACTTTTTAAATTTCATGTTTACTTCAGCGTGCTGTATGAGATTAAATACTGAGCTTGCTGTGTGTGGATATTCGCTGGCTAGAATATCAGGAGAGATTTCAAGTTGTGCGCTTTGTTTAATAAAGTCAGATGCGCACAACTTATCTGTTGCACACGATATTCGTGTTGACAGTACCTGCATGGCTGCTGTTGAAAAACCGCTGTATACGTCTTTGTGTACAGCAAACATATCCTGAGGATTATCTTCATTAGCCGAGTAAATCTCTCTTAACATATTATATGTAGCTAACATCAGATAATTCGACACGTAGTTTGACAGCTTTCTGCTACCGATTTTCATCAGGTAGTCGTACAGCACATCCTGAGTGTTTTGAATTAGTCTTTTATTTATGAGAGTTGATACAGTGTCGCGCTTGTTTTTTGATACATCATCAGTTATGTCTATGATCTCGTTGTATCTTTCTGGAGTTCTTCCGAGTAGATAGTCGGTAGAAACACCATAGTATTCCGCAAATTTAGCCAGATTTTCTAAACTACATTCGCGTATCCCTTTTTCGTAGTGTGATAACAGTGATTGAGAAATGTTCAAGTCTGTTGAGACCTGCTTCTGGCTTAATTTCTTTTCTTTTCTCAGTAACTTTATAATTCTGCTGAAATCCTTACTCATACATATTCCACCTTAAATTTTATACAATCAGTATAATATAAATATTACTATTTGTAAAGTCGGAGGCATTATGAAATCTTATAGAATACATTTTATCCGCCACGGTGCAATTGAAGATACTTTAAATGGTGTGTATATCGGCACTACCGATGTACCACTTTCAGATGAAGGCAAGCGTCAGCTTAAACTTCTTGACCATAATAATAACTATCCTTACGGATCTGTTGTTTTTACAAGTCCGTTGAAAAGATGTAAACAGACATGTGAGGTTTTATATAGTCACCTTGAGCCTATCGTTATTAATGAACTTACTGAGTGCAACTTTGGTGAGTGGGAGGGTAAATCTGCTGATGAGTTAGCTGATGACCCTGATTTTTCTAAGTGGCTTGCAGGAGATACAGATGTAAAACCTCCGAAAGGCGAGAGTAACGCTGATTTTACCCGCAGAATCTGCCTTATGTTTGAAAATATCGTTAATGGACTTATCAAAACAGGTACTACTGACTGTGTTATCGTTACACACGGCGGTATTATTATGACTTTACTTGCTGTTTATGGTTTACCACAAGCAAAACCGTTTGATTGGGCTTGCGATAATGGATACGGTTATTCGCTTCGTATTACTCCGATGCTTTGGCAGCGCGATAAGGTAGCTGAAGTTTACGACCTCATTCCTAAAGAAAAAGAATCTGAAGATGAATAAAGGAAAAGACCACCAGAATATGGTGGTCTTTTTGTATAACGAAGTTGTTGTTTTAATATTTGACATTTAAAATAAATATATTATAATGTATGTGCGAGTAAATCAGGCAGTTGCGGGCAAAAAGCGAAAGCTTTTGTCCGAGGAAAGTCCGGGCTCCATAGAGCAAGAATAACGGCTAACGGCCGCCGGGGGCGACCCTAGGGATAGTGCAACAGAAATAAACCGCCACATTTGTGGTAAGGATGGAAAGGCGAGGTAAGAGCTCACCGGGGTTAGGGAGACCTAACTGCCATGTAAACCCTATTCGGAGCAACACCGTGGTAAGACATATAAAGCCTGCTCGGCAAGTCTTTTGGAGGTGGCGCTGAGCTGTTGCGGCAACGCACAGCCAAGATAGATGACTGCCAAATACAAAACCCGGCTTATAGATTTAGTCGCTTTTAAACACCCGAAAGGGTGTTTTTTTTATTTGTTGTTTTTCTTGAGTAACTCGTTTTTAATGTCCCACAGTTTCTGTGAAAGGTCGACATAATATGTGTGTGGGTTTTCAAAACGCTTAACTTCATCCCACAATGTGTCGAGATGTGCTTTGCAGTAGTGCTTGATATGCTCAGTGTTAGGCATCTCTTCGATAAGTTCACCATTTTTAAAGTATTGTTTTAAAAGTGGGATAGCGATGAAGTTATCTACTGTCTTACGCTTCCATGTGTGTTCTGGGTCGAATAACTCAAACGGCTTTGTATCGTCAATAACCTCATCGTGAAGTGAGATTACGTCAGCCATAGCCTTGTTAGTATCTTTGTCATAAAGTCTCCACAACTTCTTAAAGCATGGAGTTGTGATTTTTTCAACATTCTCGCTGATTTTGATTTTAGGTGTGATATTACCGTCTTCATCTTCGACAGCAACGAGCTTGTACACACCGCCAAATACAGGCTGTGAGGAAGAGGTGATGAGTCGTTCACCTACGCCGAATGTGTCAACCTCAGCACCCTGTAAGAGCATATCTCTGATGATATACTCATCGAGTGAGTTAGAAGCACAGATTTTACAATCAGGAAAACCAGCATCGTCGAGCATTTTTCTTGCTTTTTTAGAGAGGTAAGTGATATCACCGCTGTCGATTCTGACGCCTGCTGGTCTGTATCCGTTAGGTACAAGCTCTTCGTTAAAAACTTTAATAGCGTTCGGAATACCTGATTTTAATACATTATATGTATCTACAAGCAGTGTGCAAGAGCTAGGATATCTTTTTGCGTATGCTCTGAATGCATCAATTTCGCTGTCGAACATCTGAACCCAACTGTGAGCCATAGTACCAAGTGCAGGAATCTTCATATCTCTGTCAACGATTGTACACGCTGTGCCTACACAACCGCCGATATATGCTGCTCTTGCACCGTAAATCGCACCGTCAAAGCCCTGAGCACGACGTGAACCAAATTCCATTACTGCTCGTCCTTGTGCGGCACGTGCGATTCTGCTGGCTTTTGTAGCGATAAGACTCTGATGGTTAATACACAGCAAAATCATTGTCTCGATAAACTGAGCCTGAATAACAGGTCCTTTTACTGTAACGATTGGTTCACCCGGGAAGATAGGAGTACCCTCAGGTACTGCCCATACATCACATGAGAATTTAAAATCTCTCATATACTGAAGAAATTCTTCAGAAAACATATTTTTACTTCTTAAGTATTCGATGTCTTCATCAGTGAATTTCAGGTTTTTAAGATAGTCTACCATCTGTTCAACACCCGCCATAATAGCGAAACCTGCCTTATCAGGGTTCTTTCTGTAGAACATATCGAAGTAAGCGATTTTATCTTTGAAACCATTTTCAAAGTAACCGCCAGCCATTGTGATTTCGTAAAAATCAGTAAGTAAAGTTAGATTTCTACTAAGATTTTTATACATAAAAATACCTCCGCAAGAGCTTTTATATACTATTAATACTGCTATTTTGCTCATTATAACATAAAATATAACAAAAATCACCCCAAAAATTCACTTAAAAATTAAAGTTTTGTAACGAATTTGGTAAAAATATTTCTTTTTTTTAAATTTTCTTACAAAAAAGACTTGTTTTTTTTCTAATAATGTATTATACTAGCTGTACATTAGATTTTTGCGTTTAAAGAATTTCGAATTAGAATTATCTAAAAGAAATTAACTTAATGCGTTTCGATATTATATTTAGTAGGGAGAATTATAATGAGATTACGTAAACAAGAGCTTGGCGACCGCAACGTAGTAGGCGCAAGAGTAGAAGCTGCTCGTAAGAAAAAAGGTATGAAACAGAAAGAGCTTCTCGCACAGTTACAGGTTAACGGTGTTGATATGAATGCATCAGGTCTTTCAAAACTCGAGGGTCAGATCAGATACGTTACAGACGTTGAACTCATCGCACTCGCTGATATCCTCGAAGTATCTGTCGATTTCTTACTCGGCAGAACACAGCAGTAACATTTGATTTTTTCCAGCATTTTGGTTTCTGTTTTTCAGGCGGTAGGTTTTTATCTACCGCCTGAATTTTTTTCTTTCTTATTCTCATACTTTATTTAGTATGAGGTGATATGATGAAAGGTTTATACTTAAAGTACAAGTCGTATATACTGTACTTCTTTATTTTTACATTTCTATTTTTACTCGTAAAAGCATTATTTATATATTTGCTTCCGTTTATTATCAGTATTTTTATATCATTTTTGATGTATCCTGTATACAGTTTCATGAAAAGGAGACTTTCTTTTAAGCCTGCTTTTTCATCAACAGTGATTACTCTGTTTATTTTCTCTGTATTCATAGCTTTAGTTTCATTTATTTGTTATTTGATAATTAATGAGTCGATTAACCTTTATTCTGATAATAGGGGCTTTTTTGATAAATATCTTGTAACGTTTGATTTAAATAAACTGTTTACTGATTTTTCTGAAATCTCTGATATTATGCCCACTTTGACCAGTACAGCTTTCGGAGTATTTAGATTTATTCCGCTGGTAGTAACTTTAGTTTTGATTTCTTTTGTGTCAACGATATTTTTTCTTAATAACCTAGAAAAAATCAAAGCTTTTTTAGTCGCTAAACTATCGAGTAATACTTCGCAGATAGTTTTAGATGTTGTTAACAACGGTTCTAAGATTTTGCGTAAATTCATTAAATCTTATCTTATTTTATATTTGATTACATTTATAGAATCTGTTTTTATATTCTGGCTTATTGGTGTAGATTATGTTCTTGTGTTTGCTTTTTTGGCGACAGTTTCCGATTTACTTCCGGTACTCGGACCAGGTGCTGTTTATCTTCCACTTGCACTTTATAACGCGTTTTTAGGGAACTATCTACCTGCTATTACTTTAGTTATATTCTGGGGTATTACTATTATTGTCAGGCAGATATTAGAGCCTAAATTTATATCTGAAACAATAAAAATACACCCATTAGTTATATTCTCAGCTCTCTATTTTTCGATTATATGTTCAAATATCTGGGTTCTTTTTTATGTATTAAGTATCACAATTTTATATAAAATCTTAAGTGAATCCTCTGTTTTTGAGCCGATTTTAAGTAAAAAAACAGAAGATTGTAAAGAAAGTTGATATTTTCTGAAAAAAGCGTATAATTACATTGTTAATATATATCTGGAGGTAACTATGGATAACAGAATCTATGATTTTTTGACCTCGCTTAAAGGCAAGAAAGTTGCACTTATCGGTATCGGCAGAAGTAACCTGCCTCTTATTAAACTTTTTGCATCTTACGGAGCTTTAGTTACAGCGTGCGACAGACGTTCTTTTGATGAACTTGGTGAATACGCTCAGTTGGCTGTCGACAGCGGCGCAACGCTCGCTTTAGGAGATGATTATCTCTCTAATCTTGATGCAGATATTGTGCTTCGTACACCTGGTATGAAGTTTTATCTTGACGAGCTTGTTGATATGAGAAACAGGGGAGTAGTTGTTACTTCTGAGATGGAACTTTTCTTTGATTTGTGTCCATGTAAAATCATTGCTGTTACCGGCTCTGATGGTAAAACTACAACAACTACAATTATTTCTGAAATCTTGAAAAAATCTGGTAGAAATGTACACTTAGGCGGTAATATCGGTAAGCCTCTTTTACCTGAAATAGAGAGTATCAACTCTGATGACATAGCTGTTGTTGAGCTTTCCAGTTTCCAGCTTATTTCTATGAGAAAAAGCCCTGATGTTGCTATTGTTACAAATATTGAGCCGAACCACCTTGATATACATAAGGATATGCAGGAGTACGTCGACTCTAAAAAGAATGTTATTTTACACCAGAATGCGTTCTCTAAAGCTGTTTTAAATGCTGATAATAAGTTGTCTGACAGTTTTTTAGATGATGTTCGAGGTGAGCTTAGAAAATTTTCACGTACAAATGCAGTTTACAACGGCTGTTACTATAAAAATGGTGAGATTATTTATAGCGACTTCGGTGCTGAAACTAAGGTTATGGATGCAAGTGATATACGTATTCCTGGTATGCACAATGTGGAAAATTTCATGACCGCAATCTGTGCTGTCTGGGGCCTTGTTGAGGTTTCCGATATCGTTGATGTCGCAAAGTCGTTCTGCGGTGTTGCGCACAGAGCTGAATTTGTCAGAGAGCTTGACGGTGTTAAATACTATAACGACTCTATTGCTAGTAGTCCGACCCGTACTTCAAGCGGTACTTTATCTCTCTACGATGAGAAGATACTGCTTATTTGCGGCGGATATGATAAGAACCTTGATTATACCGATTTAGGTGATAAAATCTGCAAAAAAGTAAAGCATCTTATCTTGCTTGGCGCTACTGCTGACAAGATTGAAACAGCTGTTAAAAATAGCAATGAATTTGATTCATGCGGCATCAATATTGTTCGTGTTAACTCTATGGATGAAGCTGTAAATAAGTCGCGTGAATTAGCCGTCTTGGGTGATATCGTATCTATGTCGCCTGCTAGTGCAAGTTTTGATATGTACAAAGATTTCGAACAGCGCGGAAATCACTTCAAACAGCTTGTAAATGAACTGAAATGATTAAGCTGATAGATAAAGATTTCAAGCTCTTTAGCGATTTTAAAAATTACTGTAAAAACGACTCTTTCGGCACTCGTATTTATTCTCATTTTTTGTGTTACGGATACGAATTTGATTTTGCACAGTTTTATGTACAGATAAGCGATAATCGTGTGGTTTGTTCTGTGTGTAATCTCGAGTCTGATTTTGTAGTTTGTGCGTGTGATAACACTGATTTTGAGGAGCTTTCTGCATTCCTTGATTTTCAGAAAAAGCGCTCGGTAACTTTTGATATTCGTTACGAAAAATACATAAATATTGAGTCTAAAACACGATGCTACGGCGATATTTTGACTTATAAAAACGGTGCTGTTAGTGAGCTTGATTTTGAGCTTGTAACACCTGAACCGAAAGAGTATCATTCGCTTTTACTAACTTGTGAAAGCGATGATTTTTCTGTGCCTGATTATATGCACTTTTTATCAGATGTTTCGCGCAGACAGATGAGAGAATTATGTAATATAAAAGGTATATACGCAGATAATACACTCGCAAGCTGTGCCATGACTGTTTCTTATACTGATTTTTCTGTTATTTTGGGCGCTGTTGCGACTCATCCTGAACACAGAAAACATGGTTATGCAGGGTGTATAGTCAGCTCTTTAGCACAGGAATATTGCTCTAGTGTACCTGTGTATATTTACACAACAATCGAGAAAAACACTAGATTTTACGAAAAATTAGGCTTTGTTTTGAGTGGTAGATGGACAAAGTTTATTATGGAGGACTAATTTGAATAATTTTTATAATTTTAGCGATGAATTGACATCACTTTCAGAAAAAGCTCTCGATAGATGTGTCGAAAGTTTCAAGAAAATTGAAAAAATCAGAGAATATAATCAGCAGAAAATGCTTAAAGCTTTTCAGCTTGCTGGTGTGTCTGAAAGTCATTTTGCAGGCTCTACAGGTTACGGATATGATGACAGAGGCAGAGAAATTCTCGATAAGGTTTACGCTTATGCTTTTGATGCTGAAGACGCACTTGTCAGACATAACTTCGTAAGCGGCACACATACTTTAGCTGTCGCTTTGTTTGGTATGCTCAGACCGGGTGATGAGATGGTGTGTGTTACCGGTACACCGTATGACACTATTCAAGGAACAATCGGTATAAACTCAGATTATAGCGGTTCTTTAAAGGATTTTGGCGTAAAATACAGCCAGGTTGATCTTAAAGAAGACGGAAGTCTTGATTTTGAAAAAATCAGAGAAGTTGCATCTAAACACCCGAAAATGATTTACATTCAGCGTTCACGTGGATATTCAACCAGAGATTCACTTTTATGTAAGGATATAAAAGCTATTTGTGATATTGTACGTTCGGTTACTGATAAATCAATCATTATGCTTGATAACTGCTACGGTGAATTTGTTGAGTGCGACGAGCCACTTTCCAACGGCGTTGATATCATGGCAGGTTCTCTTATTAAGAACCCTGGTGGCGGTATTACTCCTACAGGTGGTTACATAGCAGGTAGAGCAGATCTTGTTGAGATGTGTTCATACAGACTTACAACTCCTGGTACAGGTAAAGAACTTGGATGTACACTGTCTATTTTACGCGAGATGTTTATGGGCGCTTTTCACGCTCCGCAGGTTGTTGCTGAAGCCCTTAAAACTGCAGTTTTTACAGCAGCTTTGTTTGAAGAGTTAGGCTATGATGTATCACCTAAGGTTGACGACGACAGAGGTGATATTATCGAAGTAGTAAAACTTCACAACAGCGAAAACCTTATTGCTTTCTGTAAAGGTATTCAGGCAGGTTCTCCAGTAGACAGTTTTGTTACTCCGTATCCGTCAGATATGCCTGGTTATGACTCGAAGGTTATTATGGCAGCGGGTGCGTTTACTTTAGGCTCTTCAATTGAGCTTTCTGCTGATGCACCTTTACGTGAGCCTTACGCTGTTTGGATGCAGGGTGGACTTAATTTCAATAGCAGTAAAATCGGCATTATGCTTGCGGCTCAGGAAGTTTTAGATATCAATAATTAAAAAAAAGAAGCTCTTACTTGATGTAAGAGCTTTTCTTATTTCTGTCTTAATTTTTTGAAAAAATCTGAGATGATATCGCTACATTCTTTTTCCATAATACCGCCCTCAAAGTGCGGATGAAATGAATTAGGCATTTCTAAAATATTGAGTGTAGAACCACAGCAGCCGAAGTTTTTGTCGTAAGCTCCGAAATACACGTTAGGAATCCTAGCGTTTACTATAGCGCCCGAGCACATCGGACACGGCTCTAGTGTGACGTAAATATCGCACTGCCAAAGTCTCCACCCACCGAGCTTTTCACACGCTGCGTTTATAGCTTCAATTTCGGCGTGGGAGAGAGCGTTTTTTGATTTTTCGCGTCTGTTTCTGCCTGTTGATATAATTTCTCCGTCTTTAACAACAACTGCACCTACAGGTACTTCACCTTCAAGAAATGCCTCTTTTGCAAGCTTCAGGGCTTCGCTCATAAACTTTTCACGCATATTATGCCTCCACGACTCTTAAGTTAAATTCATTTCTGTGAGATATGGTTCTGCGAGCATAAGTATGGCTTCTGAAAATGTAAGAACTGAGAATATAATCATAGTCGGACTTTTACACACAGTTTTAACTTTTTCTTTGAATGGTATATTATTGTTAGCACCGTAGAGTTTAAAGAACCCTTTGTGTTTTCTGCAAAGAATTGTGAAGCTTATAAGGCCAAGTACTGCGATTACAAAAGTAAAGCAGACGGAAACTAGGTTTACAGCGTGATCTGAAAGATTTGTGTTTGTTTGTAGTAGGGATAGTGTTACGCTGATACCATTGTTTAAGAAGTGGATAATAATAGCAGGCAAGAGTGAATTTGTTTTAACTGTGATGTATCCGAGTACAAGTCCTACTACAAAAGCGAATGGAATCTGTGTGAAATTTCCGTGAATAAGTCCGAACACAACAGCTGAAACTAGGACAGCTAAAGAGTCTGAGTGTTTTCTTAGTTTACCAAGAATTACGCCTCTGAAAGCAAATTCCTCTACTAATGCCGGTAAAACGGCTACTGTAACATAAAATAATAGCACGTCAATTGGTCCGTCACATACGTATTCAATATCAACATAAGCATCAATACCGAACATATCAAATACGCCGACCATCATATTCGCTACATAGTTTGCTACCATAGCTACAGCTAAACCAAATGTACATAGTAATAAAGTCAGTTTAAAGCCAAGCTTTTCTAGTGGGAAAGTCTTGCCGAAATCCACCTTTGCTATTATACTATATATAATAGCTACTCCAAAAAACGCGATAAGTGATGCTAATCCGCTGATGATCATAATGAATGTAGTGTCTGTAAGAAAGCTAGTATCAGTAAGAACTGAAAAGATATCATCTGAAGTTAACGCTTTCACAAACAGCGGAATGAGTATCGTGATGAACGATACAGCTGCCATTACTTCGAAAAAGATGATAAGTATAAGACCTGCGATGTTAGAGTCTTTTTTTAGGCTTTTTCTATATAAATACTCGGTGTATTCTTTTTGTGTAGCAAAGTTTTTCAATTTTAAAACTCCTCAAAGTATTTTAATATATAATAATACAAAAAAATTAAAAAATAATTCTTGACAAACAAAATAAAAGAATATATAATACACTAGAACAATAAAGCAAAGCGGAAATGCTTTCACCTGTGGGGTGTCGTCTGCACGGGTCAATACTTTCTTACAGCGTAGCTGTTTTTGATTTGTATTGCCATGCGGACAGAAGTGTTTCTGTTCGCATTTATTTTTTGTAGAATAACTTTGGAGGTGCTTACCATAGGCACAAAGGAAATTCAGATCAACGAAGAGATTCGTGACAAAGAATTACGTATCATAGGCGATGACGGTGCACAGCTCGGCATTATGAGTGCTCAACAGGCTCTCGATATTGCTGCTGAGAAAAATCTCGATTTAGTTAAGATTGCACCACAGGCTACACCACCTGTCTGTAAAATTATGGACTACGGCAAATATCGTTTTGAGCAGGCAAAGCGTGAAAAAGAAGCTAGAAAGAATCAGCACGTTGTCAACATTAAGGAAATTAAACTTTCGCTTAATATCGACACACACGATTTTAACACTAAACTTCGTAACGCTCAGAAGTTTTTTGCTCACGGCGATAAAGTTAAGGTTTCTATCAGATTCAGAGGAAGAGAAATGGGCCACGCAGAGTACGGCTATGATACAATGCAGAAATTCGCTGAGGCTTGTCAGGAAGTAGCGGTTATCGAAAAACCAGCGAAACTCGAAGGTCGTCAGATGCTCATGTTCCTTGCACCAAAGTCAGGAAAGTAATTAAAGGAGGACACTACAATGCCTAAAATTAAAACACACAGCGGAGCTAAGAAGCGTTTCAAACTCACAAAAAACGGTAAGGTTATCCGCGCTCATGCAAACAAGAGACACATTCTGAACAAAAAGACAACTAAGCGTAAGAGAGGCTTAAGACAGAACGCTGTTACAGATAAGACAAATGTAGCACAGGTTAAGCGTTTAATCCCTTACAAATAATCGCTTTTCATTCTAAAATTCGGAGGTAACATATAATGGCACGTATTAAAGGCGCGATGATGACTCGCAAAAGAAGAAAAAAGACATTAAAACTTGCTAAAGGTTATTTTGGTGCTAAGAGTAAGCACTTTAAGATGGCTAAACAGGCTGTAATGAAGTCTGGCAACTATGCATACATTGGCCGTAAGCACAAGAAGAGAGATTTCAGAAGACTTTGGATCACTCGTATTTCTGCTGCTTGCAAAGCAAATGGCACAAACTACTCAACATTTATGAATGGCCTTAAAAAAGCTGGTATTACACTTAACCGTAAGATGCTCTCAGAAATCGCTATTTCTGATCCAAAGGCTTTCACAACTTTAGTTGAGCAGGCTACAAAAGCATAAAAAAGCTATAACTGCGTTTGGGGTTTTACCTCAAACGCTTTTGCTTATTATAGGAATATTTTATGGATATCATTAAAAGTAAAGATAATAAGACAATTAAATACATTTCTAAGCTCATATCTGCATCTAAATTCAGACGTATTGAAAACAGATTTGTTGTTGAAGGTGTGCGTCTGTGTGATGAAGTTCTGAAAAACAACTGTGAAGTATCGATTTTTTTGTATTCAGTAAGTGCATATGACAAATATAAGAATACAGTAGAAGCGCTGAAAAACATTTCTGATAATGTTTTTTGTGTTGATGACCGTATATTTAGTGCTTTATCTGATACGAAGACACCACAGGGTGTGCTTTGTGTTGTAAAAACACTTGACAAACAGACTTACTTTGATAAAATTAATAAGAATGGAGTAATATTAGCTCTTGATAATATTCAGGACCCATCTAATCTCGGAACAATACTTCGTTCCGCTGATGCTTTCGGCGTGAATGGAGTAGTTTTATCTAACGATTGTTGTGATATTTACTCTCCAAAAGTAGTGAGAGGTAGTATGGGAGCAGTATTCAGAATACCTTTTATTATCACTTCTGATTTAGCCGAATTTATTACTGTGTTTAATAATAATGGTGATTCTTTTGCGTGCGTACTGGACGAAAGTGCTGTTACTATTGATAAGGTGAATTTTACAAAACCAGTTCTATCTGTTATCGGTAATGAAGGTAACGGCGTATCGAAGGAGGTTATTTCAGCGTGTAAACACAAGTTGTATATACCAATGAAAAACAACGCTGAATCTCTTAACGCGGCTGTTGCTGCGAGTATTATTATGTGGGAAATGGTGAAATGATTAATACCACCAGACTTTGGGTGTGGCTCTCACTTGCATTGGGTACAGATAACCCTAAGCAGAAGAGGGTTTACGATACATACAACAGTATATCTAAGTTTTATGAAGGCGGCATTTACGAATGGCGTCTATGTGGTATTTTCAGTGATAAAGAGCTTGATGCTTTAACTTCTGTCAGAATGACTGACGCGCAGAAAGTCATTGATGACTGTACACGCTTAGGTTACGATATCGTTTGCTTTGACGATGAAGAGTACCCTCAGAAATTAAAAGATATTTACGCTCCACCTTGCGTGCTGTATGTATGGGGTAAACTACCTGATTTTGATAATATAATGAGCATTGCTATGGTTGGTACAAGAAACGCTACTCAGTATGGTGTCATGACTTCTCATGTGTTGTCAGCCAGTCTATCAAAACTTGGTGTTATTATCGTAAGTGGTGGTGCGCTTGGTATAGATACAGCATCCCACATAGGTGCTTTAGAAGCAGGCGGCACTACTGTGTGCGTTTTAGGCTGTGGTATTGATCATAGATATCTTATGTCTAATGCTCAGTTACGTAAGAATATAGCGCAGACTGGTGCGGTAATTTCTGAATATCCGCCTGGTACGAAATCTTTTCCGCATAACTTTCCTGTCAGAAATCGTATTTTATCCGGATTATCAGATGGTGTAGTCGTAGTAGAAGCTGACGAAAAAAGCGGTTCTCTCATTACTGTGAATCACGCACTGGAACAGGGCAGAGAAGTATTCGCTGTTATGGGTAATATAAACTCGCGTTATTCTACTGGCACCAATAAGATGATAAAAGATGGAGCAACACCTGTAACGTCTTATTTAGACATAATCGAGGCGTTTCCTCAGTACAGTATTGAAAGCAGCAACACAAATGTTGAATTATCTGCACGAAATGATTCACAGCTTAACACACCACCTGTGAAACACAGAGTCGACGTTGAGCTTTCGGATACTGTTAAGAAAATATACGATTGTATCGGTAACGAACCGATACACATAGATCAGATTGTCGCAAAATGCGGCTTACCTGTCAGTAAGGTTCTTCAATCACTTACTGAACTTGAATTACTTTCGCTTATATCTTGCCAACAAGGCAGACTATATAAATTAGTTTGATTTTTAGGAGGACAAAAATGTCTAATCTTGTAATCGTGGAGTCTCCTGCAAAAGCAAAGACTATCAAAAAATATCTTGGAAAGGATTACGATGTTGTAGCGTCTATGGGTCACGTAAGAGATCTCCCATCTGCTCGACTCAGCGTTGACCTTAATAATGATTTTGCACCTAGATATGAGATTATAAAAGGAAAAGAAAAACTTGTTGATGAGCTTGTTGAGTTATCTAAGAAAAGTGATAACGTATATCTCGCAACTGACCCGGATAGAGAGGGCGAAGCTATTTCCTGGCATTTAGCATATCTATTAAATCTCGATTTATCTAAGAGTAACAGAGTTGAGTTTAACGAGATTACTAAAAATGGTATCGCAAATGGTATGTCTAATCCTCGCTCTATCAATATTGATCTTGTTAATGCACAGCAGGCTCGTCGTATTTTAGACAGAATCGTTGGCTATAAGCTTAGTCCTTTTGTTTCTCAGAAGATTCACAGAGGTCTTTCTGCAGGTCGAGTACAGTCTGTAGCAGTAAGAATCGTTGTAGACAGAGAGCTCGAGATCGGAGCGTTTACTCCTGAAGAATACTGGACAATTGATGCGAAGCTTGTTCCAAAGGGGTCACGTAAGTCTTTTTCTGCTTCACTATATGGTGATGAAAACGGTAAGATTAAGATCGGATGTAAAGAAGAAGCTGATAAAATTATCGCTGCTCTTGATAATGCTGATTTTGTTATCACAAAAGTTAAGAATTCTACAAGAAAGAAATCTCCTGCACCACCATTTATCACATCTACATTACAGCAGGAAGCTTCTCGTAAACTTGGCTTCCAGTCAAGAAAAACAATGAAAATCGCACAGGAGTTATACGAAGGTATCGATATCGAAGGAATCGGCGCTATCGGTCTTATCACTTATATGCGTACTGACTCTTTAAGAGTATCTGCTGACGCTGTAAGTGAAGCTACTAAATTTATCGGCGATAGCTACGGTGAAAAGTATCTTCCTGCTAAACCTAGATTCTTTAAATCACGTACAAACGCTCAGGATGGTCACGAAGCTATTAGACCTTCTACTCCATCACTTGACCCTGCAAGCGTAAAATCCAGCCTTTCTAATGACCAGTATAAGCTTTATAAACTTATCTGGGAAAGATTTATCGCTTCACAGATGGCTGATTGTATCCAGAAAACTACTCAGGCTGATATTACAGCTAATGGTTATGTATTTAAAGCTTCTGGTTATAAAGTGGACTTTGATGGTTTTACTGTTCTTTATACAGAGAGTAAGGACGATGCTCAGGAAAAGGAAACACAGCTTCCACCATTGGAGGTTGATACACTCTGTAAGTTAAAAGAACTTACTCAGAATCAGCACTTTACACAGCCACCTTCAAGATACACAGAAGCATCTCTCATCAAAGCGATGGAAGAATATGGCATCGGCAGACCATCTACTTATGCTGCTACTATTTCTACTATAACAGGCAGAGAGTACGTTAAGCGTGATGGTAAAACACTCATTCCGACAGAGCTTGGTGAAGCTTTAGCTCAGCTTATGAAAGAACGCTTCCCAAAGATTGTTAATGTTAAATTCACAGCTCAGATGGAGCAAGACCTCGATACTGTAGAAAACGGTGATGTAGAGTGGGTTAATCTGCTTGATCAGTTCTATGTGGACTTTGAGAAAACACTAAAAAAAGCTAAGAATGATATGGCTGGTGTGAAAATTCAGCTTAAAGAGGACGAAACAGATATCATCTGTGAGAAATGTGGTAAGAAAATGGTCGTAAAAGTCGGCCGTTACGGTAAGTTTATCGCTTGTCCTGGATATCCTGATTGTAAAAACGTAAAGAAATATGTTGAAGAGGCTGGTTCTACATGCCCTAAGTGTGGCGGTAACGTAATAGTTAAACACACTAAAAAAGGCAAGGCATTCTATGGTTGCAGTAACTATCCTACATGCGATTTTGTATCGTGGTACGAACCTGTTGCTGAAAAATGCCCACAGTGTGGCGATATCCTCTACAAAAAGAAAGGTAAAAAAGCAACTCTTTTCTGTCAGAGAGAGGGTTGTGGATATAAAAAGTAATGACTGTTAATGTCTTTGGAGCAGGCTTGGCTGGATGCGAAGCGGCTTATCAGCTTGCAAAACGAGGAGTACACGTTAAACTGTACGATATGAAACCGAACAAGAAAACACCTGCTCACAGCAGCGATAAGTTCGCAGAACTTGTATGCTCAAATTCGCTTAAAGCTAAGCGTGTCAGTTCTGCGGCAGGTCTATTAAAAGAAGAGATGAGACGACTGGACTCGCTGTTAGTCAGCTGTGCCGATATGTGTGCTGTACCAGCAGGTGGTGCTTTGGCGGTTGACAGAGAAGAGTTTTCTCGCTTGGTTACTGAAAAAATTAAAAGTCACGAAAATATTGAGTTTATCAGCGAAGAAGTTACTTCTATTCCTGAAAACGAGATTTCTGTCGTGGCTACCGGTCCGCTTACTTCGGATGCACTTTCTCAGTTTATCAGCGATAAATTTGGTGAACATCTGTCATTTTATGATGCTGCTGCACCGATTATCAGCGCTGAAAGTGTTGATATGGAACACGCATTCTTTGAGTCGCGTTATGGTAAAGGTGATACTGATGATTACCTTAACTGCCCGATGAATAAAGAAGAGTACGAGTTGTTTCACAATGAACTTGTTAACGCTGAGCGTGCTCCGGTTCACGATTTTGATGTCAGAGACCCTAAGGTTTACGAGGGATGTATGCCGATTGAGGTGCTTGCACAGCGCGGAGTTGATACTATCCGTTTTGGTCCTATGAAACCAGTTGGTCTTCGTGACCCTAAAACAGGTCATCGCCCATGGGCTGTTCTTCAACTTAGAAAAGAGACCGTAAGTGGCGAAATGTACAATCTCGTTGGTTTTCAGACTAATCTTAAGTTTGATGAGCAAAAACGAGTTTTTGGTTTGATTCCTGCGCTGAAGAATGCTGAGTTTTATAGATACGGTGTTATGCAT
>JAFOED010000101.1 GCA_017380355.1 Ruminococcus sp.
ACTTTTGCACAGACAAATTCACTTGCAGGACTCGAGTTTGCTTATGGTATTCCTGGTTCTGTCGGCGGTGCGGTTTATATGAATGCTGGTGCTTACGGCGGTGAAATGAAAGACGTAGTGACTTCTGTTACACACCTTACACAGGATGGCGATATTGTTACTTTACCGCTTGATGAACTTGATTTTTCTTATCGTCACAGTGTTTATAAGGAGAATAATTCGATTATTCTTTCAGCTACAATCGAACTTAAACCAGGCGATAAAGACGAGATTAAAGCTCTTATGGATGATATTCTTAATCGTCGTAAGACTAAACAGCCGCTTGAGTATCCAAGCGCTGGTTCAGTTTTTAAAAGACCTGAAGGTAACTTCGCAGGTACTTTAATTGAACAGTGTGGCTTGAAAGGAAAGACTATCGGCGGTGCGCAGGTATCAGAAAAGCACGCAGGTTTTATCATTAACGTCGGTGGTGCTACTTGTGACGATGTGCTTAATCTCGTGAAGTTTGTGCAGGAAACCGTGCAGAGAGAAACAGGCTATTTCTTAGAAAGAGAAATTATTCACATAAAATAATTAAGGTGAAATTTATGGATTTTGTAATTATTACCGGACTTTCCGGTGCAGGTAAAACTTCTGCGTTACACGCAATGGAGGATGTCGGATACTATTGCGTTGATAATATTCCTCCGCTTCTTTTAGATACATTCTACGAATTGTGCGATAACAGTACCGATAAGCGAATGAAAAAAGTTGCTGTTGTTGTAGATATGCGTTCGGGAAATATGTTTAACGAGCTTGCTGATATTATCGCTAAAAGCAAGTTGTCGGGTAAGCGTTTTAAGATGCTTTTTCTTGACACCAAGGAGGATACACTCCTTATCCGCTACAAGGAAACTAGACGTATGCATCCGCTTGCTTCAGAGTTTGCGGGTGGTTCGACAGAAAAAGCGGTTGAGCTTGAAGTCGAGTTTATGAAACCCGTAAAAGTTATATCTGACTATGTGATTGACACATCATATATGACACCTAAACAGCTTAAAGAACGTGTTTCAACAATGTTCTTAGAGGGTGCTGACCACGGAATGCTCATCACTTGTATGTCATTCGGCTTTAAATACGGCATACCGCTCGAAGCAGACCTTATTTTCGATGTTCGTTGTCTGCCAAACCCGTTCTACATTAAAGAGCTAAAACACAAAACTGGTTTAGATGAGGATGTTAGAAAATATATCCTTGACTTCGAAGTTACAGGACAGTTTATTGAGAAACTCATTGACTATCTTGATTTCGCTGTTCCGCTTTACAAAGAAGAAGGAAAGAGCGAGCTGGTAATTGGTATCGGATGCACAGGCGGTAAACATCGTTCGGTTACTTTAGCAAGGCTTTTAAACAGTCACTTTATTGAGAATAATCAGAAATCAGCAATTCATCACAGAGATATATGGAAAGCGTAATTTCTCTGTGATACAGAGGGAAATTATGTCATTTGCAACTGAAACAAAAAAAGAACTGTGCAGTATTGCGACTACTGATGTTGAGAGTTTGAGAGCAGAGCTTTATGCGATGCTTTTATTAAGTCGAAGTTTTACACAGGACAGCATAGTTTTTAAAACAGAAAACAAATATTCAGCAGACCGTTTTGTGTCGCTGTGCACGATGTTGTTTTCACCGATAATTGAATATAAAAAACCGCTGACTAAAGCGGCTAAGATTTACACAGTTACGCTGATTGACTCGTCTGACTGTAAGCGTATTTTCGATTTTTATGGTCACGATGAACACGCACTGAGTATGAGAGTCAACCGCGCAAATATCGTTGACAGTAAAAGCGAGCGTGCTTTTATCCGTGGCGTTTTTCTAGCTTGTGGTTCGGTCACTGATCCTGATAAAGGCTACCACTTAGAACTTTGCGTTGTACATAAAAACTTGTGCAACGACATCGCGTGCGTTATCCACGACATTGAGGACTGTGATATAACAGTTAAGATGCTCAGCCGAAACGGTTCGTATATATGCTACATAAAAGACAGCGAGCAGATTACCGATTTACTCACGTTTATGGGCGCTACTAATTCTGCGATGACTGTTATGGGCGCGAAAGCGTTAAAGCAGGTCAGAAATGCGGCTAATCGACGAGTAAACTCTGAAGTCGCTAACCTGCAGAAAGTTGCAGGAGCTTCAGCTGCTCAGATTAAAGCTATAAACAAATTGAAAAAGCAGGGCAAGTTCAACGCTTTATCGCCAGAACTTAAAGAGGTAGCACAATTAAGACTTGGATACCCTGAACTGTCACTTAGAGATATGGGGCAGATGCTAGAGCCACCAATTTCTCGAAGCGGTGTTAACCACCGATTAACAAAACTGATTCAACTTTCACAAGAGGATGATTGATATGAGTAAAGAAATGACTTTTGAACAAGCGAATAATAAGCTCGAAGAAATCGTTACTAAGATGGAAAAAGGCGACGTGCCGCTTGATGAGCTTATGAAACTGTACGAAGAAGCGTACAAACTGCTTAATTACTGCACTACTAAACTAGAAGAGTGCAAAGGTCAGATTGTCGACATTAACGAACGCATTGATAATATGAAGTCTGATGCTTCAAGCTTATTTGAGGATTGATTATGAGCGATTTTAAAACTTACCAGAATATGATTGAAACTGCTCTTGAAAACTACCTCCCAAAGGGAGAGTACACCGAGCAGACCCTTATAGATTCTATGAAATACTCGCTTATGTGCGGTGGAAAGCGTGTACGTCCGTTGCTAACACTTCTGTTTTGTGAGCTGTGCAACAAGGATGCAAAAATTGCTTTGCATTACGCGTGTGCGGTCGAGATGATTCATACCTATTCGCTGATTCACGATGATCTTCCGTGTATGGATGATGATGATTTCCGTCGAGGAAAGCCGTCGAACCATAAAGTCTACGGCGAGGATATCGCAACCCTTTCTGGGGATGCGATGCAAAGCTTAGCTTTTGAGATTATGTTAAGCGATGAAGCGGCAGAAAAAGTATCAGCGCAGAATGCGTGCAAAGCAGCGTTTACTTTAGCTAAATACTGCGGTACTCTCGGTATGGTCGGGGGTCAGGTTATCGATATTGAGCACGAGAGCAAAAACGCTCCTATCGAGATTTTACGCGAGATGGACGAGAAGAAAACCGGTGCTCTTATCAAAGCTGCCTGTGAGATGGGTTGTATAGTTGCAGGAGCCAGTGATGAGCAGATCGCTGCTGCTAGAGAATATGGCGGTTGTATTGGAATCGCGTTCCAGATTATGGATGATATTCTCGACGTTACCGCTACTACTCAGGCTTTAGGAAAACCTGTTGGTAGTGATAAGGATAACGATAAATCGACTTACGTGTCACTTTTAGGAATCGAGAAGTGCAGAGAGCTTGTAGACGAGCTCACGAAAGAAGCGATTGACGCTTTAGATGTTTTTGATGCTGATACAACAGCATTGGTTGATTTAGCGTATTCACTCGCAAAAAGAGAAAACTAACTTTTAAATAAATTTGAAAAGTAGGTAATATTATGCCAAATGAAATTTTATCTACAATTAAATCTCCACAGGATATAAAAGCACTGAGTGAGCAGGAATTAAACACTTTGTGCGAAGAAATCCGAAAGAAAATAATCGACACAGTATCAGTAAATGGCGGTCATCTTTCACCAAATTTGGGTGTTGTTGAGCTGACTGTTATGCTCCATTACGTCTTTAACTGCCCTTTAGACAGTATCGTATGGGATGTAGGACACCAGTGCTATACACATAAAATGCTGACAGGTCGATATGAAAGTATCGGTACTATCCGTACTGAGGGTGGTCTTTCGGGATTTCCAAAAAGAAGCGAGAGCGAATATGATGCGTTTAACGTAGGACACTCGAGTACTTCTATTTCTGCGGCACTCGGTATCGCTCAGGCAAAACTACTGCAAAATGATGATAGTCACACTATTGCGGTTATCGGTGATGGTTCACTCACAGGCGGTTTAGCGTATGAGGGACTCAATAACGCAGGACGTTTTAAGAAGAACTTCATCGTTATCTTGAATGATAATAAGATGTCTATCTCGAAAAACGTCGGCGCTATCGCAAAATATCTTACCAGCATCCGTGTCCGTCCGACATATCTGCGTATTAAAAACGCAGTCGAAAAGGGACTCACTCACATTCCGCTTTTAGGCTCACCGATTGCGAAATTACTTAAAAGTTCTAAATCCGGTGTCAGACATATGGTTTATAAGGACACATTGTTTGATCAGCTCGGCTTCAGATACTATGGCCCTGTTGATGGTCATGATATAGAAGCACTCAGAAATGCGCTCTCAGCCGCTAAAGCGACTAAAGGTCCTGTACTCGTACACGTTGTTACGAAAAAGGGTAAGGGCTACCAATATGCCGAGAGTGATTCTGCTAGTTTCCATGGAATCGGTCAGTTTGATGTTGATACAGGCGAGCCGATTTCAAGCAGAAAAGACTTCTCTACCGTTTTTGGCGAGGGATTGTGTCGAATTGCTGAGAGTGATAACAGAATCTGTGCAGTTACTGCCGCTATGCGTACTGGTACAGGATTACTCGACTTCTCACGTATTTATAAAGATAGATTTTTCGATGTTGGTATCGCTGAAGAACACGCAGTTACTTTCTCATGCGGTTTAGCGACTAAAGGTATGATTCCTGTTTTCGCTGTATATTCAACATTTTTACAGCGTGGTTATGACCAACTTTTACACGATGCCGCTATGCAGAAACTTCATATGGTTGTTGCTGTTGACAGAGCTGGTATCGTCGGCGAAGACGGCGAAACTCATCAGGGTGTATTTGACGTTTCTATGCTGAACTCAATACCAAATACTACGATTTTCTCGCCTTGTTATTTTGATGAAATGAAACAGTCGCTTAACACAGCCATTTATGGATGTGATAGCTTAGTAGCTGTGAGATATCCTCGTGGTGGAGAGATTGCTCGTCCTGATGATATGCAGTCAAGCAGTATGAATTACGATATTTACGGTGACAGAAATGCTGATAAACTTCTCATAACTTACGGCAGACTTTTCGCAAACGCTGTTGAAGCGTACGAAAAGCTGAAAGCTGACGGCGAGTCCATTTGTGTATTGAAGCTGTGTAAGATTAAGCCTATCGATAAAAACGCTATTGAATTTGCTAAAGGTTTTAGCAGAATTCACTTCTTTGAAGAAGGTATTTTAGCAGGTGGTATTGGCGAGACATTCGACTATGAGCTTACTAAAATCGGCTACAGTGGAATGTACAAAGTTATCGCTATTGAGGATAAGTTTATTCCTCACGCTTCTGTTAAATCCTCACTCAGATATAATAAACTCGACGCTATGTCGATGTACGATATTATGAAAAACGATTAAAGTGATTCAAAATATTGTTTCACTCAACTGGAGAAATAATGAAAAAAAGACTAGATATACTTGTTTTTGAAAAAGGCTTTGCGGAAAGCCGTGAAAAAGCGAAAGCTATCATAATGTCGGGTATTGTTTATGTCAACAATCAGAAAGCCGACAAACCAGGTGTTTCTTATGACGAGAATCTTCCTCTTGAAGTGAGAGGAGAGACTCAGAAATACGTCAGCCGTGGCGGTTACAAGCTCGAAAAAGCTATGAACAGCTTTCCTATAACATTAAAAGATAAAATCACGATGGATATCGGTGCGTCTACTGGCGGTTTTACAGATTGTATGCTCCAGAATGGTGCAAAAAAAGTTTATTCAGTCGATGTAGGCTACGGTCAGCTTGCGTGGAAACTCAGAAACGACGAGAGAGTAGTTAACCTCGAGCGTACTAATATGCGTTATGTTACCCACGAACAGGTGAGTGACGAAATTGACTTCTTTTCTGTTGATGTTTCGTTTATTTCACTTAAGCTTATTTTACCTGTCGCAAGAGAGCTTCTGAGCGAATCAGGTGAAGCTGTGTGTCTTATAAAGCCTCAGTTTGAAGCTGGCAAAGAAAATGTCGGCAAAAACGGTGTTGTCAGAGATAAGAACGTCCACGTAGATGTTGTGAATATGATTGTTGACTTTTGTCTTAATAATGGTTACGACGTTTTAGGACTCGACTACTCTCCGATAAAAGGTCCGCAAGGTAATATTGAGTACCTCATACACATCAGAAAATCAGATGAACCTGAAATGTTTACTGAAACGACCGCTTTACAGGTTGTTACCGATTCACACACAGAACTTGATAAATAAAAGGTGATTTTATGAAAATCGGACTTATTGTCAATAAAGATAAAAAGCAAGCTGAAATCTGTGCTGAACAGATTTCTAAGCTTTTACTTCTTAATAATGCCGAGATTTTACTTAATAATTCTGTAAAAGAAATAATCGAGCTACCTGATTACTCTAAAAATGTATATTACGCAGATAGTGACGAAGAAATCGTTAAAGATAGCGACGTTACAATAACTGTTGGCGGTGATGGCACTATCATACATAATGCGAAGTTTGCTGCTACTTACGGTAAACCGCTTATTGGTGTTAATATGGGGCGTATCGGCTTTGTTGCAGGACTTGAATATTTCGAAATTTCTGAACTGAAAAAGCTGATTACTAACGACTTTAAAATTCAGCACAGAATGCTTTTAGATGTTGTACTTGAGCGTGAAAACGGCGAAAAAGAACAGTTTCTTGCTATTAACGAAGCAGCTATCACACGTGACATTTTAAAGCCGATTATAGATATTTCCGTTTCACTTAATAGTGAGAGGATCATTACATACAGAGCAGACGGTATGATTTTTGCGACACCGACTGGCTCTACTGCGTACAGCTTTTCGTCTGGAGGTCCTGTTGTTGAACCTGATATGGAGTGTATTCTGCTTACTCCGATTTGTCCTCACGCTTTGTCATCCCGTCAGGTGGTTTTCCGCGATGATGCCGTACTTACTGCGAGTATCGACAACGCAGATGACACACACGGATATCTCGTTATTGATGGCCAGACTAACGTCGCTCTACAAAAAGGCGATAAAGTTATTATTAAGAAATCTATTTTGCATCTCGATCTTATAATTCTCAAAGAGAAAAATTTCTACACCTTACTTAACGAAAAGTTAAAGGAGAAAAACTGATATGAAATCCAACAGACACGTTAAAATTGTTGAACTTATCAATAAATATCCTATCACAACACAGGATGAACTCCTCGAGTATCTACGAGCAGAGGGTTTTGATGTAACTCAGTCGACAGTATCCCGTGATATTAAAAAATTAAGACTCAGTAAAGCTCTTGATTCAAGTGGTAAATATCGCTATCAGGCACCACAAGCAAAAGTGAGTGGTTCACGCAACGGACTTTTAGGCATTGTAGATACTTCTGTTATCAGTGTTGACTACGCGCTTAATACTGTGGTTGTTAAGACGTACAGCGGTATGGCACAGGCAGTATGTGCTGCACTCGATTCTATGGAATACGATTCTATCGTCGGTACTATTGCTGGTGATGACACAATTTTCATCATTTGCCGAAGTGAAGAATCAGCGAGAGCATGTACACAGGAATTTATGAGTTTTGTCCAGTAATCCTTTGAGGTAAATATGTTATCTAATCTATATATCGAAAACATAGCAGTTATAGAAAAAACGAATATTGATTTTACTGATGGATTCAATGTGCTGACTGGTGAGACCGGCGCAGGTAAGAGTATTGTTATCGACTCGATTAACGCAGTACTTGGACAGCGTACAGGAAAGCAGATTATCCGTGCAGGCAGTAACAGCGCGTTTGTCAGCGCGACTTTTACTGATGTTTCGAAGCTTGCAATAAAAAAAGCTTTATCGCTAGGCTTTGATGTAGAAGACGATATGATTATTCTTCAGCGCGAGCTTTTCTCAAATGGTAAAAACACATGCAGAGTGAATTCACGCCCTGCTACAGTTTCGGCTTTGAAAGAGTTGTCAGCGTATCTTGTTAACATCCACGGGCAGTCGGATAATGCTGAGCTAATGTCACCTAGTCTGCATTTGCACTATATCGACGCTTTGGCAGAGAACTCTGAGTTGTTGAGAGACTACAGAGAAACATACTACGAGTACGTAGAGGTTAAAGAAGAACTCGAAAACGCTGACGATGATGACGCAAAGCGTCTGGCTGAAATCGACCTTCTGACATATCAGATTGACGAGCTCGAAAATGCCGACATCACCTTGGGTGAGTGGGAAGCGTTATCAAACGAAAAAACTATTCTTTTGAATTCAGATAAAATCACGAAATCGCTTATTAAAGCTAAAGCTTTGCTCGACGGTGATGATGAAATCGACGGCGTTGTCAGTATGACCGACGATGCATTTTCACACCTTTCGGTAGCTGCACGTTATCAGGAGTCTTTGACTGATATGAGTGACCGACTCGCAAACGCTCTGTACGAGCTTAAAGATATATCTGACCTGATAGATTCATCTATCAGCGATATCGACTCTGACCCTTATAGACTTGAGCAGATTGAAGAAAGACTAGATTTGCTTTATCGTTTGTCTAAAAAATACGGAGCAGACGAAGAGCAGATGCTTGAGTTTTTAGAAAATGCGAAAGTGAGACTAAAAGAGCTTAACGACTATGATGTTAATAGAGAAAAACTCCAAAAGCGTTTTAAAGAGCTGAAAGATGCCTGTGAAAATAAAGCACAGAAGCTATCAGATATAAGACACGAAGTCGCTCTTGATTTTAGCTCACAGGTACAGCGTGAGATGGCTTTTTTAGAGATGCCTAACGTACGTGTTGTAGTTGATTTTGAAAAGCGTGAGCTGAACAAATCAGGTTTTGATAAAGTTGAGTTTCTTATATCGGTTAACCTCGGCGAAGACCCTAAACCTGTAGTGAAAATTGCGTCAGGTGGCGAGCTTTCCCGTATGATGCTCGCTATAAAGACTGTACTTGCTCGTCACGATATTGTACAGACGATGATTTTTGACGAAATCGACACCGGTATTTCCGGCTCTGCAGCTCGTAAAGTTGGTATGAAGCTTAAGGAAGTATCTAAAGACAGACAGGTTATGTGTGTCACACATCAGGCTCAGATTGCGTCTCTTGCAGACAGCCACTATCTTATTAACAAGGAGTTTTCAGACTCTAAAACATACACTAACGTTATTAAACTCGATATGGACGGCAGAGTTTACGAACTTGCCCGTATTATTGACGGTGTTAACGTTACACAGACCGCACTTGACCACGCACGCGGTTTGATTGAAAATGCATAAACTTATTTGATTCGGAGATTTACTTATGAAAAAATGGAATGTCGCAAAACTGAATAAAGATAGAGCAGTCGACATTTCTATGCGCCACGAACTGCCGATGCTTATCGCGATGTTACTCGACATCCGCGGTATCACATCGGACGAAGAAATACACGATTTTCTATACAACGATTCTGAGCTTTCCGATCCATTTGATGCGAAAGATATGGAGAAAGCCGCAGACCGCATAAAACAGGCGATAGAAGACTACGAAAAAATTTGTATATACGGTGACTTTGATGCTGACGGTGTTACGTCAACCGCCCTTTTGTACTCGTACCTTGAGGACGTTGGGGCTAATGTTATGTTCTATATACCTGCTCGTGAGGGTGAAGGCTATGGTATGAATAAGGATGCTATCGACTTGCTTAAAGCGCAGGACGTCAAGCTTATCGTAACTGTTGATAACGGTATTGCTGCTGTCGATGAGATTGCATATGCAAATAGCTTAGGTATTGATACAGTTGTCACAGACCACCATATGCCTAATAGTATTTTACCTGACGCAGTCGCTATTGTTGATTTACATCAGGAAGATTGCGAAAGTTCTTTTAAAGAATTATCAGGTGTCGGTGTTGCACTAAAACTTGTTATGGCGATTGAAGGAGAGTACTGCGATAGTCAGCAGGTACTCGAAAATTATTCAGACCTTGCGTGTCTTGGTACCGTTGGTGATATCGTTCCTCTTGTCGGTGATAATCGTGTTATCGTTAAAAATGGTATTCGTCACATCGGAAACTCCGACCGATGCGGACTTAATGCTTTAGTCGAACAGTCGGGCTTAAGCGATAAAAAAATCACTACAGGCAATATTTCTTTCACTTTAGTTCCTAGAATTAACGCAGGCGGACGTCTTGGACTTTCGAAAAAGACGGTTTCTATGTTGCTCGCTGATGACGAGGAATTAGCACAGGATATTGCTGCTGAACTTTGTGATGATAACGTTGCTCGTCAGTCTATTGAGAAAGAAATTTTAGAAGATATTGATGAACGCATTAAACGCAAGCCTTCAATTGTGCAGAACAGAGTAATTGTCGTTTGTGGTGAAAATTGGCATCAGGGAGTTATCGGTATCGTAGCCTCCCGTTTGAAAGAAACCTATGGTAAACCGAGTATAGTTATTTCCATCGATGGTGATGTGTGTCGAGCTTCAGGTCGAAGTGTAAAAGGATTCTCGCTTTGCGACGCTGTTTTTGCTTGTTCGCACTTACTTACTCAGTACGGCGGTCATCCGATGGCTGTTGGCTTCGGTCTTGAGAAAAATAACATCGATGATTTTATAGTCGCGATTAATGAATATGCAAAAACCGTGGATATGCCACTTGCACAGCTCGAGCTCGATTGTAAGCTTAATCCTGCTCAGCTTTCGGTTTCACTTGCTGACCAGCTTACGCTTTTAGAACCTTTTGGTGCAGGTAATCCGACCCCACTTTTCGGACTTTACAATATGACTATCTCCGATATACACGAAGTCGGTGGCGGTAAACATCTGAAATTAACGCTCAGCAGACAGAAAAGCTCTGTTGTAGCGATGAAATTCTCTACTACAAAAGAAGAGTTTCCGTTCGAAAAAGGCGATATTGTCGACTGTGCTGTCACTCTTGATAAAAATGTTTATAACAACATCGAAAACTTGAGTGTGATTATCCGCGAAATGCGTTTTTCTGACATTGATGAAGAAGAAATTCTTAAATCAAAGGAAGACTTCGAATCTTTCTGCCGCGGTGATGATATCACAAAAGAACAAGCGCTTCGTCTTTTGCCGACTCGTGAAGAGTTTGCTCTTGTTTATCGATTTATAAGAGCTTTTGATGGTTTCAATTACCCAGTTGACCATTTACTATACCGACTAGGGTATAAGAGTTTATCATTCGGTCGACTTAGAGTTATCTTAGAGTGTATGAATGAACTCGGGTTAATCGAAATCTACGAAGGTTTATATAGTACTAAAATTAAAATGTGCGATGTACAGGGTAAAGTTAACCTTGATGATTCGCTTATTATTTCTAAACTCAAAGAGGTGAGTGCGTATGCCTGAAAGAATTTATTATCAGGACTTTTACGAATTAACTACTAAACTTAAAAACAGTCACATTAAATACGATCTTGAAAAAATCGAAAAAGCGTATGAGTTTGCGGACAAAGCACACGGTGACCAGCGCCGAGTGTCAGGTGTTCCGTATATTCTGCACCCAACATCTGTAGCGTGTATTTTGGCAGATATGGGTATGGATACTGACTCTATCGTTGCAGCACTTCTGCACGATGTAGTTGAGGATACTGATGTTTCTTTGGATACTGTTCGTGAGGGTTACGGCGACGAGGTAGCGATTCTCGTTGATGGTCTGACAAAAATCAGTAAGATTAAATTTACTGACCGCGAAGAGCATCAGGCGGAAAATGTCAGAAAGATGCTTATGGCTATGTCAAACGACATCAGAGTCATTATCGTAAAGCTCGCTGATAGACTCCACAATATGCGTACTATCGGTTGTGTTGCTGAACAAAAGCGCAGAGATAAAGCTCGTGAGTGTCTTGATATCTATGCTCCTATTGCGCACCGACTCGGTATGAAAAACGTTAAGGAAGAGCTCGAAGACTTGTCTATCCGCTACCTTGACCCAATTGCTTACGAAGAGATTGAAACTGAGCTGAAACTCTCTGAAAACGAACGTAATGCGTTTATCGAGAGCATCAAAAATAAGATTCTAGATAGAATTGGTGATTCAATTTCTAACGTTACTATCAACGGTCGAGTAAAAAGTGCACTGTCTATTTATCGTAAGACTTATATGCAGGGTAAGACTCTGGATCAGATTTTCGACGTTTTTGCTGTGCGTGTAATTGTTGATACAATCCCTGATTGTTACAATGTTTTAGGTATAGTCCACGACCTCTATACACCGCTTCCTAACCGTTTTAAGGATTATATTTCCACTCCAAAGCCTAATATGTACCAGTCGCTTCACACTACCGTATTTGATAAGGATTCTATTCCGTTTGAAGTGCAGATTCGTACATACGAAATGCATCACACCGCTGAGTACGGTATCGCGGCTCACTGGAAGTACAAGCTCGGTATGAATTCGGGTAAGAACGAGTCTATCGAAGACAGACTCGAGTGGATTCGAAAGACACTCGAGATTCAGTCTGAAGCTGAAGATGCGACAGATATTGTTAAGACTATTAAAAACGATTTAAGTCCTGATGAGGTTTACGTCTTTACGCCAAAGGGTGATGTTTTAGGCTTACCAGCAGGCTCTACTGTTATCGACGTTGCATACGCTATCCACACCGCTGTCGGTAATCGTATGATTGGCGCTAAAGTTGACAGACGTATCGTGCCGATTGATTATAGGGTGAAAACAGGCGAAATCGTTGAGATTATGACACAAAAAGAGGGTACAGGCCCTAAGCGTGATTGGCTCAATATTGTAAAGACTAACCAGGCGAAAAGTAAAATCCGCTCATGGTTTAAGAAAGAGCGTCGCGAGGAGAATATCGTAGAAGGTAAAGCTCTGTTTGAACACGAACTCAAAAAAGGCGGTATGCAGTTTGACGAAAATGACCTCGAAGAATGTCTTTCAGGTATTATGCAGCGTCAGCACTGCAACACTCTCGATGACTTTTATGCTTCTATCGGCTATGGTGGTACACAGCTGTGGAAGATTATGCCGCGTGTTAAGGATGCTTATGCTAAGAAGTATAAGAAAGCGTCTGAAGCACAGGCTGCTAATGTCAATGAAAATCCAGCTCCACCTCGTAAAAAGCGTGTCGGTTCGGGCGTTACTGTCGAGGGTGTACAGGACTGTTTGATTAAATTCTCACGTTGTTGTAATCCGCTTCCGGGCGATGATATTATCGGCTTTATTACACGTGGTTTTGGTGTTTCTATCCACAAGCGCAGTTGTTCTAACGTTCCTGAAGTTATCGAGAACTGTGAAGAACCTGAGCGCTGGGTAGCAGCGCACTGGGAAGAGGATATTAAAGAAACTTTCCAGGCTAATATCGAAATTTTAGTAAAAGACCGCACAGGCTTCCTTGCCGATGTAACAAGCGCTCTTTCGTCAATGCATATTTATATCCATATGCTCAATTCCCGTGAGCTTCCTGATGGTCTTGGTATTATTTCCGTTACTATCGATGTAAACGGTATGGACCATCTGCGAGCTGTTATGGCGAAGCTCGCTAGTATCAATGGTATTGTGTCTATCACAAGACGTTAATTTTTCTGAGGTTTATTATGAAAGCAGTTTTACAGCGTGTTACACACGCGAATGTTGTTGTCGATAACGAGCTTATTTCAGAAATCAAAAGTGGTTTTTTGATTCTCCTTGGTGTCGACAATACTGATACAAAAGAAGATGCCGATGTTTTGTCCAAGAAGATTTCTGGTATGCGTGTTTTCGAGGATGAAAACGGAAAGATGAATCTTTCTCTTACTGATATCGGTGGTTCTGTTTTAGTTATTTCACAGTTTACTTTGCTTGCTGATTGCAGAAAAGGTAGACGACCTAGTTTTGTTAACGCGGGTGCGCCTGATATGGCAAATGAGCTTTATGAATATTTCTGTGAAAGAATTAAAAACGATGGCATCGAAGACGTTAAAAAAGGAATCTTCGGTGCTGATATGAAGGTCTCTCTTTTAAACGACGGCCCTGTTACTATCCTGCTTGATTCCAAGGAGTTGAAAAAATGATTAATCTTGAATTTCTTGTTTTAGGTAGACTCGAAAACAACACTTTTGTGCTGACAGACGAAGAAACAGGTGAGATAGCTGTTATCGACCCTAGCTGTGAGAGTGACGAGCTTGTTTCTCTTATAGAACAGAAGGGCGGTAACCTTAAATATATCCTTTTGACTCACGGCCACTTTGATCACATCGGCGGTGTTGCTTACTTGCTAGAGCGTTATAATCCTCAGGTGTGTATCAGCAAAGATGAGATGCAGTTGCTTAATGATAATATGCTTAATGGCGCAACTATTCATCATATGAGCGTTAATGAAGTGAAAGTTGATGTAGAGCTTTCTGACGGCGATGTGTTGAAACTTGGAGACAATGAGATTAAGTTTATCACTACTCCTGGTCACACCGCTGGTAGCGGATGTTATATCGTCGGCGAGTGGCTTTTCTCGGGTGATACACTTTTCTGTATGTCTATCGGACGTACTGATTTTCCTACAAGTAATCATCAGCAGATGCTACGCTCTTTGCAGAAGCTTAAGGCTTTAGAGGGTGAATATGTAGTTTATCCGGGGCATGATCGCTTTTCAATGTTATCAGCAGAGAAAATTTACAATCCATATATGAAATAAGGCAATAATTATGAATTTATATATTGACAGCCATTCTTTTCACTACGAGATGGAAAATCTCACACGAGCTTTTTATCCGTATGAAAAGATTACTGTTTTAAAAGAATGTGATGAGTTGGTCGCGCCTTACGTTTATACATCCTGCAAAGAGGATATAACAGTTACTCTTTGTGTTCAGGATTTCTGTAAAACTCAAACAGCGACAAAAACAAATAACGATACCGACGACGAGCTTATTATGGCTCAGCTTTTGTATAAGCTTTTGTGTGAGCGTTTTAATACTACGCTTCCTTGGGGTTTGCTCACAGGTGTGCGTCCTATAAAGCTTCTTCGTCGTATTATCGACGAAAAAGGCTTTGACGACGCTGTAGAGTACTACAAAAACGACCTTATGGTAAGTGAAAGAAAGAGTGAACTCGCACTCATTACTGAGAAAGCAGAGCGAGAGATTTTATCTTTGTCAGAAGAAAAATCTTTTTCTCTTTATATCTCGATCCCTTTTTGTCCGTCGAGATGTAACTATTGCTCGTTTGTTTCGCAGTCAGTAGAGAAAGCGAAACATCTCATCGATGATTATGTTTCGCTTCTCGTAAAAGAAATAGAAGCTACTGCGCAGTATGCAAAAAAGCTGAATCTGAAGCTCGAAACCGTCTATATGGGCGGTGGTACTCCGACTACACTCAGTGCACCACAACTTGATTTGATTTTATCTACTGTGAACTCGTGCTTTGATATGAGTACTTGCAGAGAGTTTACTGTAGAGGCTGGTCGTCCTGATACGATAACTAAAGAAAAGCTCTTAGCTATTAAGAAAAATAACGTGGACCGTATCAGCATAAATCCACAGACGCTTAATGATTCTGTGCTTGAGATTATCGGACGTCGCCATAGCGCACAGGATACTATTGATGCTTTTATGCTTGCTCGTGAGTGCGGATTTGATAATATCAATATGGACCTTATCGCAGGACTTAAGGGCGATTGTTATGAGAGCTTTGTCAGCACTCTTGATAAGGTGCGAGAGCTTTCTCCTGAGAGTATCACTATCCACACACTTTCGCTTAAACGAAGCTCAACGCTTAATACCGACAATATCGAAATTGATATCGGAATTAAGAACGAGTCTACTGATATGCTTGAGTATTCACAGAAAGTTCTGCTTTCTGATTCGTTTATTCCGTACTATCTGTACCGACAGAGTCGTATGGCGGGTAACCTCGAAAACGTAGGATGGGCAAAAAAAGGTTGTGAGAGTTTATATAACGTATATGTTATGGATGAAACTCATACTATTCTTGCTTGTGGCGCAGGCGGTGTAACAAAGCTTAAAGCCTACGATCTTGATAAACTCGAACGCATATTTAATTTCAAGTATCCGTATGAATATATCACACGTTTTCCTGAAATGATTGATCGTAAAGAGCATATACTCGAGTTTTATGATGAGTATTTTAATTTTGATTAATACACAAATTTTCAAATTTCGTGTTACAACTGGTATATCTTAGTTGTGATACTATTTATATTCTGGTGATTTTCTATGCAAAAACAAAAGGTAAAAAAGAGTAGACCACAAAGCTTTTTACAGGGTGCTATGGTGCTTACTATCAGTATGATTGTAGTAAAGTTGTGCGGTATGGTGTACAAAATTATGCTGACCCGTATTTATGCGATGTTCGGCGATGATTTAGCAGGTATCGGTACAGGTCTGTTCAATAATGCTTACGAAATCTACATTCCGCTTTTCACTCTAGCTACAGCAGGTTTTCCGATTGCTGTATCGCGTTTGATTAGTGAGAATATGGCGAAAGAGAGATACAACGACGTAAAAATGATACACAAGGTTTCTAAACCTTTCTTTATCATTATGGGTCTTGTGTGCTTCTTGCTTATGGTTATTCTGAGCTTTGTTTACGTTGATATCGTTAAGTCTCCGTATTCAATTTATGCGATGATGACCCTTGCTCCGTCGATTTTCTTCGGATGTATAGTGTCTATTTACCGAGGATACTTCGAAGGTCAGCGCAATATGACTCCTACTGCGATTTCTGAGATAGTCGAAGCAGCTACTAAGATGCTTTTCGGTCTTTCGATGGCTTATGTCGTTATGCAGGTAGGTATGAATGAGTATGAGAAGAGCACAACGATTTTTGGTCAGAGCTTTTCGACACAAACCGAAGCTGTATATACGCTGATTTCATATTCCGTAGCGGTTGCGATTTTCTCTATTTCTCTCGGTGGACTTTTATCGTACATTTCTCTTAGAATTATTTATCACTTGAAGCGTAACGATATTCCTAAGGAGTATTACGAAAACTCAGTAGAAGCACGTAGTAAGCGTGAAACTTTCAATATGCTGTTAAAAACAGCGATTCCGATCGGTCTTGCGGCTTTAGTTATGAGCATTAGTTCGACAATCGACTCGATTGTTATCCAGAACGTGCTTTATAATATGGCTCAGAATAAACCTGCAGAGTTTTTAGCTCAGTTTGACGGTAAGCTCGATTCGTATATTCCGAAGAATCCGACTAAAGCTAATCCTATCGTTATCCACACGTATCTGTGGGGTGCATTTGGCTGTGCGCTTACAGTAATGCAGCTTGTTACTGCTGTTACTCAGGCTTTCGGTACTAGTGCTATGCCTGCTGTTACTAACGCGTACACAAAGGGGGATAAAAAAGAGCTGAAGAACGCAATCGAAACAGTATTAAAGCTCACAAGTATCTTTACTTTCCCTGCAGGAATTGGAATGTTCGTGCTTGCTGAACCGATTATGATGATGCTTTATGGTTCTCAGGAGGATATGTATTTTGCACAGATTGGTGCAGATGTACTGAAAGTTATGGGCTTCTCTGTAATCTTTATCGCGATCAGTACTCCTATCTGTAGTATGCTTCAGGGTGTCGGTAGAATCGATATGCCACTTAAACTGTACTCTGTAGCTATGGTGATGAAGATTGTTGCTAACTATGCTTTTGTAAGTATCGTCAGCATCAACATCTGTGGTGCTGCTGTAGGCTCACTTATTGCTTACGTGTTTGTTTGCGTAGTTGGTATGTACTTCCTGATAAAGAGAGCAGGAGTTGTTCCTGATTTCTTACAGACAGTAATCAAGCCTTGTATAGGCTCATTAGTGTGCGGTGGCGCGGCTTATTTGGCGTATGAATTGCTCTCAAAAGTATGCTCAGATGCGATTTCTACAATCGTAAGTATCGTTATCGCAGCAGTATTTTACTTGATTACTCTGCTTTTACTTCACACATTCTCAGAAAATGAAATAAATAAGCTGCCAAAAAGTAAAAATATTGTAACAATCCTTGCAAAATTGCATTTATTAAGATAAAATATACGGGATAAAAGGCGGATTTTGCCGCTTTTAGTGTTTTGAGGTGTAACTCTTGGACTTTATCAGAAAAAGCAAATACGACTTTAACGATTTAGTTGAAATAATGAGGATTCTTCGTTCACCTGACGGTTGTCCGTGGGACAGAGTGCAGACACATGAAAGTATCCGACAGAACTTTATCGAAGAAACATACGAAGCTATTGAAGCTATTGATACAAATGACGTAGAGCTGATGAGAGAAGAACTCGGCGACGTTATGATGCAGGTTGTTTTCCATGCTCTTATGGAAGAAGAAAACGGCAACTTCGATATGAACGACGTATGTGATGAGGTGTGTAAGAAGCTTATCGTAAGACATCCTCACGTTTTTGCTGATACAGTCGCTGATACTGCCGATGAGGTGCTTACTAACTGGGATAAGATTAAGATGGAAACTAAATCTCAGAAATCTCAGTCTGAAGTGCTCTCCTCAGTTTCGAAAGCACTGCCTGCACTTATGTACAGCCAGAAAGTCCAGCACAAAGCCGCTAAAGTAGGCTTCGATTTTGAAAAAACAGACGACACTTTAATGAAAGTAGAAGAAGAGCTTTCTGAGCTTAAAACTGCTATCGAAAACAACGATGAAGAGAATATGAGCGAAGAGCTCGGCGATTTACTTTTCTCTGTTGTGAATGTCGCTCGTTTTATTAAGGTCGACAGCGAAAAGGCGCTGTATGACGCTACACTTAAATTCACAAACCGCTTTGCTAAAGTCGAGAAGCTCTGTAAGGAGCGTAACATCGATATGGCAACAGCCTCACTTTCGACACTTGATTCCCTTTGGGATGAAGTAAAATAAACAGAATTAACATTAACTTTTTGGAGGAAATTGAAATGAAAAAGACAGAACTCATCGCTGCTGTTGCAGAGAAAGCTAACATCTCTAAGAAAGACGCTGAGAAAGCAGTTGCTGCTACATTCGACGTAATCGTAGACGCTGTTGCTGCTGGCGACAAGATTCAGCTCGTAGGCTTCGGTACATTCGAGAGAAGAGACAGAAATGCTAGAACAGGTTGCAACCCTAGAACAAACGAGACAATCGAGATCCCTGCTTCTAAGGTTCCTGCATTCAAAGCTGGTAAGGCTTTCAAGGACGCTGTTAATAAGTAATTTCTACTTGAGTTTAAAGCCGACTTTGTGTCGGCTTTTTGCTTTTTATTAACCTTACGAGAGGTGAAAAAATGAGAATTGATAAGTATTTGAAAGTATCGCGTATCATTAAACGCCGAACTGTTGCGAACGAAGTGTGTGATGCTGGTAAAGTGTCAGTAAACGGAAAAGTTGTCCGTGCGTCTTATGACGTTAAAATCGATGATGTTATCGAGATTGACTTCGGAGCACGTAACATAAAAGTAAAGGTAGTATCAGTAGCTGAAACCGTTAAAAAAGAAGACGCAAGCGCTATGTACACTTCAGTTTAATCATAAAATATAGAGTTCCTCCATATACTGTACAACTGGTATATGGAGGATTTTTTATGGCTGAACAAATTGTAAAAAGCTCGCACACTTTAATGCTTGATAATCGCAATAAACTTACTTTATCCGGCGTTACCGACGTTGTAGGCTTTGATGAACAGATGGTTAATTTAACTACTGAGTGCGGAAACCTGATAGTTAAAGGCGATTCGCTACATATTAGCAAGTTGAATTTAGAGTCTAAAGATGTAGTGATAGACGGAAATGTCAGCTCGCTTCAGTATCTTGTATCGTCCACAAAATCATTTAAATCTAAGCTCTTTAAGTGATATGAGATTTTCACTTGCTGACCAGACGATATACTTTTTGTGTTCAATACTTTTCGGACTTGTTATTTCTGCACTATACGATGTGTTTAAGCTTCTCCGTCTACTTGGTTTTACGAAACTCTGGCAGATGGTTTTGTGGGATGTTCTGTACTTTTTGCTGACAGCTTTTATGACAGTAATGTTTGCTCTGCCGTTTAACAGAGGTGCTGTGCGGTACTTCGTTATTTTCGGCGAAGCGCTCGGATTTTTTACGTACAGATTTACACTAGGGTCGCTTACGACACCCGTGTTTGTGTTTTTGATACGTGTTTTTCGGAAAATATTCAAAAAAGTTTAGAAATACTGAGAAAAATTTCTAATAAACTATTGAAACTGTGTGAATGTGTAGTGTATAATACAAGTGGAATAATATATAAAACACAAAATATTGTGTTTAAAAAGAAAAGGAATAAATATGAGCACAAAAAAAGAAACTAAAAATTCACGCTTTAATTTGCGACAAATTGTGCTGTGTGTTGTAGTATTGATTTTTGCTGTTTATTCTGTTGTCACACTCGTTAACTTATACTCACAAATCGGACAGAAGAAAAGCGAGCTCGAAGCTATTAACGGAGAGATTGCTATTCAGGAGATTAAGAACGAGGAAATGAACGAACTATACAATTCTTCTGATGAAGAATTCTCCAGATACATCGAACAGATTGCCCGCGAAGACCTTGATTATATAAAACAAGGCGAACGAGTTTTTGTTAATGTTGCGGGAGATTAATCATATAACTACTATTTGAGGGGAAACACACACACATGTCATACGAGGTTGGAACAATCGTAAAAGGAAAAGTAACAGGTATAACTAAATTCGGTGCTTTCGTGGAAACACAGGAAGGCAAGAAGGGTATGGTACATATTTCTGAAATATCCCGTTCTTATGTCGAGGATATTAAGAAAGAGCTTTCTATCGGTCAGACGGTAGAGTGCAAGGTGATTTCTATCGCTGATGACGGCAAGCTCGCTTTGTCTATCAAACAGGCTTTACCTCCTTCTGAAAAGCCTGCTCCTAAGAGAGAATATAACAAACGTCCACAGAGAAAATACACGCCTGCTCCAAAGGTTACTTCTCCGCCTGATTTTGAATGGCAGAGTTCCACTTCCAGTGCATCGTCTTTTG
>JAFOED010000102.1 GCA_017380355.1 Ruminococcus sp.
ACAGGATGATTCAATACGAATGTTACGTTAACAACCCCTCAGTCAGCTACGCTGACAGCTCCCCTTGCACAGGGGAGCCTTTCCCTTGTATCATTTGTATTTCTTTTTATCGGTTAACCTTTTGGGAACCACGCGACTATCGCGTGGTTTTCATTATACAACAAAAAAGGCTGGCGGAGTTTTTTCCGCCAGCCTTTTACGTTTTTATAACTTATTTTTATTCACTTAAAAGTTCATCTGCGATGGTTTTTATTTCTCCAAAAGAATTTATAACCGCGTCGTATGAATCGACCTCGCCGAAGCCGTAGGACGCGTAAACAAACGAAATACCAGCTTCTTTTGCGGCGTTTTCGTCGCTTTTCGTGTCGCCGACGTAAATAGCTTTTTCAAAGCCGTTGCGACTTATAACAAGAGCTATATTCTCGCCTTTTGAAAGAGGACTCGAACCTGCACACTCGAAGTCGGTCAGCAGTTCCCTGAGGCTATAATATTCTAAGAAAGAATTAAGGTATCCACTCTGACAATTGCTCACTATCGCGAGTTTATATTTCTCTTTTAGAATTTTGAGTGTATCAACAACCCCGTCGTACATATTAGCGCCGTGTTTTTTCAGATACTCCTGCTCGCACTTAAAAATCTCGTTTATAAGGCTTTCTGCTTCAGCTTTTTTAACTGAGACAAAGAAATCATCCATAAACTGTGCTTTGTTTTTTCCCATCAGCGAGCTCATAATTTCCTTAGTCATTTTAAGCCTTGGACACCTTCTGCTCAGCACCGAGTTCCAAATTTTCACGACCACGTCGCTTGTGTCCCACAGCGTTCCGTCTAAATCAAAAATAACAGCTTTCATAATATCACCGAAACTATTATATCACCAAAGTGTAGTTTTGAAAACGCTGAATTTCTCCGTCATTTTTCACATAATAATGATGTAATCTTTGTGTAGAATTATTGCAGTTTGTATGGTACAATATTTTTATATGTATAGGAAAGGGTGACCATAATGGTAATCAAAGACATAATAGATATCTTAGAGGGCGAAGTTATCTGCGAGGGTGACCTCAACCACGAAATCAAAACCGCGTGTGGCTCAGATATGATGAGCGACGTTTTAGCGTTTGTAAAGGACCAGTCTGTACTGCTCACAGGTTTAGTAAACCCTCAGGTAGTGCGTACTGCTGAGATGATGGATATGGCGTGCATCGTTTTTGTCAGAGGCAAGACTCCTGACCAGTCTATCATCGATTTAGCAAAAGCAAGGGACATCACCCTTATCAAGACCCGTTTCAGAATGTTCACAGCGTGTGGTCTGCTTTATTCAAACGGTCTTTCAGGAGGCTGTGACGTATGAGCGCAATTCACTTAAGATACGAAGTACCGGGTGACGATTTCACCCGTGCAGGTGAGGCTTCAGGCGCTGTGAAAAAGCGTCTCAAGGCTTTGGGTTATAATTCAGACGCAATAAGACGCGTAGCAATAGCTATGTACGAAGCTGAAATCAATATGGTTATCCACGCTGACGGCGGATACTGCGACGTTGACATCTACCCTGACAAGGTCGAGATTTTACTCGCCGACAAGGGTCCTGGTATTCCTGACGTTGAAAAAGCAATGCAGGCGGGATTTTCTACTGCGCCTGACAACGTGCGAAACTTAGGTTTCGGCGCAGGTATGGGTTTACCTAACATCAAGAAATACACCGACGATATGCGTATTGAAACCGAAATCGGTGTCGGCACAAACCTGTATCTCACAGTGCGTGTAAACGCAGAATAAAACTACTAAAATTTACATAAGAGGTGTGGAAAATGCAAAAGTATTTTCACTCCGTAGAGCTAGAGGCAGACAAGTGCTGTGGATGTACTAACTGCTTGAAGCGTTGCCCTACTGAAGCTATACGCGTCCACGACGGAAAGGCTACTATCCTCAGCGACAGATGTATAGACTGTGGCGAGTGCATCCGCATTTGTCCTCATAGAGCAAAGCGCGCCCACTCTACCCCTATTGAAGAAATTGAAAATTATATAATCAAGGTTGCTATACCTGCTCCTGCACTTTTCGGACAGTTTTCTAACCTTGACGATATCGACTTTGTTTTAAACGGGCTCTTAGCTTTAGGATTTGACGTTATCTTTGAGGTTTCCCGTGCGGCAGAGCTTGTTTCTGAAGCCACACGAAAGCTTATCAGAGAAGGAAAACTCAAAACTCCTATCATCAGCTCTGCGTGTCCTGCTGTCGTAAGACTTATAAAAATCCGCTTCCCTGACTTGTGCGAAAACGTAATGCCGGTACTCGCTCCGATGGAGATTGCGGCACGTCTTGCACGAGAAGAAGTGAAAAAGCACACAGGACTTGAAGACAAAGACATCGGTGTGTTCTTCATCACTCCTTGTGCGGCTAAAGTGACAGAGATTTCATCTCCTACAACAGGCGAAAAATCCGCGTGTAATGGCGCGATTGCTATTTCTAAAATTTACCCACAACTTACTCAGGCGATGGATAAGTTAAAGGTTATTGAACCAATAGCTAATTCAGGATTAATCGGTGTCGGCTGGGCGACAAGCGGTGGCGAAAGTGCCGCTATGCTCGGCGATAAGTACCTCGCTGCCGACGGAATAGAAAACGTCATACGAGTACTCGAGGGACTTGAAGACGATAAAATCCGCGACGTCCACTTTGTTGAGCTTAACGCGTGTAGTGGCGGTTGTGTCGGCGGTATCTTAAACGTCGAGAATCCGTACGTCGCACAAGCGCGTATACACAATCTTCGAAAGTACCTTCCTGTGTCGCTTAACCACCTCGACTCTGACTTTGACATTAACGAGTTTATGTGGAAAGGCGAGCTTGAATTCAGCGGTGAGGGCTTCCGTCTTGACGAAGATATTTTCAAAGCTATGGACAAAATGGAGCAGATGGAGAAAATCTGTGAAACGCTTCCTGGTCTTGACTGTGGCTCGTGCGGTGCTCCAACCTGCCGTGCTATGGCAGAAGACATCGTTAAAGGTATCGCGAAAGAAACCGACTGTATCCACAAATTAAAAAAGCACATTCAGAATGTCTACGAACAACTTAAAGGCACTTTCTGATTCGGAGTTACTATGAATATCAAAGAAGCTGTAGAAAAACTTAATCTTAAAATACTTGTAGAAGGCGATATGGACCGCGAAATCACCGATTGCTACATCGGCGATTTGCTTTCATGGGTTATGGGCAGAGCGGGTGAAGACTCAATCTGGCTTACTGTTATGGGAAACATAAACGCTGTGGCGGTAGCAACGCTTGCTGACGTTTCGTGCATCGTGCTCGTTGAAAACTCTACTTTAGACGAAGAAGCGAAAGTAAAAGCTCAGACTCACGGTGTTACTATCCTCTCTACTGAGAAGAACGCGTACAACCTCGCTACAGAAATCTACGAGTTATTAAAATAAAATGAAGTACTACTACGATTTACACCTGCACTCGTGCTTGTCGCCGTGCGGTGATGAGGATATGACCCCTAATAATATCGTCGGTATGAGCAAGCTCTTAGGACTTGATGTAATAGCGCTTACTGACCACAACAGCGTTTTAAATTGCGAAGCTGTGATGAAAGTAGGTGCTGAAAACAACCTGTGCGTTATCCCTGGTATGGAGCTGACAACTGGGGAAGAAATCCACGTCGTGTGCCTTTTCCCTACTTTAGAGAAAGCACTTTCGTGGAATGATTACGTCAAAGAGCACCAGATGCAGTTTCCTAACCGCGCTGATATTTACGGTCGTCAGGTTATTATGAACGAAAAAGACGAAGAAACAGGCGAGGTTGAAAACCTGCTGATACTAGCGACTGACATCTCGGTTATGGACGTTAAGCGTTTGGTCGAAAGCTACGACGGTGTGTGCTACCCTGCCCACATCAACCGCGACAGTATGTCAATTATAGCGTCTTTAGGTGACATTCCGCCTGAGTGTGATTTTACGTGCTGTGAAGTTTCGTCTTCCGGTGACGTCGAAAAACTCAGAAATGCATATCCGATTTTAAACGATATGCTCATCGTCAGGGACTCTGACGCACACTATCTGCAGAATATGAAAGACGCACAAAACTACTTCGAGCTTGACTCACTCTCTGTTGAATCAGTGCTCGAAAAACTGAAAAATAAATAGTTATGTAAGACTCCTCTGCAAGGCTGCGCCTACTTTTCGGTGCAATGCAGGGGAGTTTTTGTTTTTATATCAGCATCGGATTTTGTTTATATTTCCGATTTAGAATTATAAGCGTTTTCATTGTAACATCATACAAGCGCTTTCGACGGTTAGCTCGTGCTAACTGTCACTATTTACAAAAAGTTTGATATTTTATTGACATTCTTACTGTTTTTTGCCTCGTTTTTCGTCTTTTTGTATAGACATCTGACGCTTTTTGTGCTATAATTTATGCGTGTGCATATACGAATTTTTTTTGCTACAATTCAAGTACATAATTTTCTAATCAGGAGGAAAAAAGATGCTTAAAAAAATCAGTAGTATCCCATTTGCGGGTACACCTGAGCAGGAAGCAGAGCTCAAAAAGGTTATCGCTAAACACATCGATGATCCGGGCGCTGTAATGCCTGTACTTCAGGAGGCACAGGGTATCTACGGCTATCTTCCAATCGAGGTTCAGACTATGATTGCAGAAGGCCTTAATGTCCCACTCGAAGAGGTTTACGGCGTATCTACTTTCTACTCTCAGTTCGCTTTGTCCCCTAAGGGCAAGTACAACATCTCTGTATGTATGGGTACAGCATGCTACGTTAAGGGTTCAGGAGACGTTTTAAACAAGCTCTCCGAAGAGCTCGGTATCGAAGCAGAAGAGTGTACACTTGACGGTCAGTTCTCACTTACTGCTTGTCGTTGTATCGGTGCTTGCGGTCTTGCACCTGTTATCACTATCAACGACGATGTATACGGACGACTCACAGCAGATATGATTCCGGACATTCTTGCAAAATACAAGGACTAATTTATGAGAGAGTTATCTCTTAACGTCATGGACATTGCACAAAACTCAGTCACCGCGAACGCTTCGCTTATCACAATAACGGTAAATGAAAGCGACAAAGACGACTTCCTCGATATTTTTATCGAAGATAACGGAAAAGGTATGACTAAAGAGCAGGTGCAAAGTGTCATAGACCCGTTTTTCACCACGCGTAAAACACGAAAAGTCGGTTTGGGTATTCCGCTTTTTAAAATGGCTGCAGAGCAGACAGGCGGTTATCTCACTATTGAATCACAAGTCGGCATCGGCACAAAAGTGCACGCACATTTTGTCAAATCCAGTGTGGATATGACCCCACTTGGAGACATAAACTCGACTGTGAAGATTCTTATCCAGTGTAACCCATGCCTTGACTTTGTGTTTAACCACTCGACAGATATTGGCGAGTTTACGCTTGACACCCGAGAACTTCGGGAAGTCTTAGGTGAAGATGTACCGCTTTCTACTCCTGACGTACTCGAGTGGATCGGCGGATTTTTAGAAGAACAATCTGACATAATATACGGAGGTGCTTAAAGATGAAATCTTTAGCTGAATTACAGGCTATCAGAGATAAGGCTAAGCTCGAGCTCAATATGAGACACGAGAACCCTGATGCTATCCGCGTTCTTGTTGGTATGGCTACATGCGGTATCGCAGCAGGTGCTCGTCCTGTTCTCAACGCTTTCACAGAAGAAGTTGCTAAGAGAAATCTTCAGGATGTTACTATTACACAGACAGGTTGTATCGGCATTTGCCAGTTCGAGCCTGTTGTTGAAATCGAAATTCCGGGCGAGGATAAGGTAACTTACGTTAAGATGACACCTGAGAAGGTTGCTAAGGTTGTTAACGACCACATCGTTAACAGAAACGTAGTTACTGAGTACACAATCGGTGCTTACAAATAAAAAGGAGGACAAATAATGTATCGTTCTAATGTGCTTGTTTGCGGCGGTACCGGCTGTACCTCCTCAGACAGTTTAAAAATCGTTGAGAAGCTCAAAGAAGAAATCGCTGCACGCGGTTTAGAAAAAGAAGTTAACGTTATCACAACAGGTTGCTTCGGTCTTTGTGCTCTCGGCCCAATCGTAGTTATCTACCCAGAGGGTAGCTTCTACTCAATGGTAAATATCGACGATATCCCTGAGATTGTTGAAGAACATCTCTTAAAGGGTAGAATCGTAACAAGACTTCTTTATCAGGAGACTGTTGAAGAAGACACAATCAAATCTCTTAACGACACAGCTTTCTACTCAAAGCAGATGCGTATCGCTCTCAGAAACTGCGGTGTTATCGACCCTGAAAAGATCGACGAGTACATCGCTATGGACGGTTACGCTGCTTTAGGTAAAGTTTTAACAGAGATGACACCAGAAAGCGTTATCGAGACAATCCTTAACTCAGGCTTACGTGGTCGTGGTGGTGCAGGCTTCCCTACAGGTTTAAAGTGGAAGTTCGCTGCAGCTAACGACGCTGACCAGAAGTACGTTTGCTGTAACGCTGACGAGGGTGACCCAGGTGCATTTATGGACCGTTCAATCCTCGAGGGTGACCCACACGCATTACTCGAAGCTATGGCTATCGCAGGTTACGCTATCGGCGCTACAAAGGGTTACGTTTACGTTCGTGCTGAGTACCCTATCGCTGTTAACCGTCTCCAGATCGCTATTGATCAGGCTCACGAGTACGGATTACTTGGCGACAACATCTTCGGCACAGACTTCTGCTTCGACGTACAGCTCCGTCTTGGTGCTGGTGCTTTCGTTTGTGGTGAGGAAACATCTCTCATGACATCTATCGAAGGTAAGCGTGGCGAACCTCGCCCACGTCCTCCGTTCCCTGCTGTTAAGGGTCTTTATAAGAAACCAACTATCTTAAACAACGTTGAAACATACGCTAATATTCCACGTATCATCTTACTTGGTGCTGACTGGTTCCAGGGCATCGGTACAGAGAAATCTAAAGGTACTAAGGTATTCGCTTTAGGCGGTAAGATTGAACACACAGGTCTTGTAGAAGTTCCTATGGGTACAACTCTCAGAACTATCGTTGAAGAAATCGGTGGCGGTATCCCTAACGGTAAGAAGTTCAAGGCTGCTCAGACAGGTGGTCCATCCGGCGGATGTATCCCTCCACAGCACTTAGACATTCCTATCGACTACGATAACCTCCTCGAGATCGGTTCTATGATGGGTTCTGGTGGTCTTATCGTAATGGACGAAACAACATGTATGGTTGATATCGCTAAGTTCTTCTTAGAGTTCACTGTTGACGAGTCATGTGGTAAGTGTACACCATGCCGTATCGGTACAAAGAGACTTTTAGAGATGCTCGATAAGATCACTAAGGGTCAGGGTACTTTAGAGATGCTCGACGAGATGGAAGACCTCTGTCACTATATCAAGGCAAACTCTTTGTGCGGTCTTGGTCAGACAGCTCCTAACCCTGTACTTTCTACACTCAACTACTTCCGTGACGAATACGTTCAGCACGTTGTAGACAAGAAGTGTGTTGCAGGCGTATGTAAGGACCTCCTCGAGTTTTCAATCATCAAAGACAAGTGCTTTGGTTGTTCAATGTGTGCTAGACAGTGTCCAGCTGACGCTATCAAGGTTACTGACTACACAGCTCCTGGCAAGAAAAAGCCTGCTTACGAAATCGACACAACTAAGTGCGTTAAGTGCGGTGCTTGTTTACCAACATGTAAGTTCGGCGCTATTGTTAAAGGCTAAGAGAAAGGAGATATTATAATGGAAATGCTTAATATTAAAATCAACGGTATGCCTTTCTCTGTTGAGAAGAATACTACTATCCTTGAAGCATGCCACCAGTTCGGTATCAAGATTCCTACTCTGTGCTACCTCAAGGACATTAACGAAATCGGCGCTTGCCGTATGTGTCTTTGTGAAGTAAAGGGCGCTAGATCTTTAGTTGCTGCTTGTGTATACCCAATCGACAGAGAGGGTACAGAAATCTTCACAAACACTCCTGCTATCCAGAAATTCAGAAAGACTACTCTCGAGCTCATCGTTTCTAACCACGACAAGAAGTGTCTCTCATGCCCTCGTTCTAACAACTGTGAGCTCCAGAAGCTCTGCGTTGAGTACGGCGTTGACGAGTCAAAGTTTGCAGGTGACGTAACAGAAAGCGAAGTAGACGATACTACACTCCACCTTGTTAGAAACAACAACAAGTGTGTTCTTTGCCGTAGATGTTCTGCTGCTTGTGCTAACCAGTATGTTGGCGTTATCGGCGCTAACAACCGTGGTTTTGATACAGAAATCGGTTGTGCATTCAACCAGACACTCGATCAGGTTGCTTGTGTAGCTTGTGGTCAGTGTACAGCTGTTTGTCCTACAGGCGCTTTAGTTGAGCGTGACGATACAGACCTCGTATTTGAGGCTATCGCTGATGAAACAAAGACAGTTATCGTTCACACAGCTCCATCTATCCGTGCAACTTTAGGCGAATGCTTCGATATGCCAATCGGCACAAACGTAACAGGTAAAATGGTTGCAGCTTTAAGACGCCTTGGCTTTGACAAGGTATTTGATACAAACTTCGCTGCTGACCTTACAATTATGGAAGAAGGCACAGAGTTCTTACAGAGAGTTAAGAACGGCGGCACTCTCCCAATGATCACTTCATGTTCACCAGGTTGGATCAAGTTCTGTGAGCACTACTACCCAGAGCTCATCCCTAACCTCTCAACATGTAAGTCTCCACAGCAGATGCAGGGCGCTATGATTAAGTCCTACTACGCAGAGAAGATGGGCATCGACCCTAAGGATATGGTTGTTGTATCCGTTATGCCATGTGTTGCTAAGAAGTTTGAAATCAAGCGTGACGATCAGGGTCACGACGGCATCGCTGATAACGATTTCGTTATTTCTACACGTGAGCTTGCTTCTATGATCAAGAAGGCTGGTCTCCAGTTCACTTCACTTCCTGACGAAGACTTCGACCCTATCATGGGTATCGGTTCAGGCGCTGGTACAATCTTCGGCGCTACAGGCGGTGTTATGGAAGCAGCTTTAAGAACTGTTGCTGACGTTCTCACAGGCGAAGATTTAGAGTCTATCGAGTACACAGACGTTCGTGGTATGGACGACATCAAGGAAGCTACATACGACGTAGCTGGTATGCAGGTTAAGGTTGCTGTAACATCAGGCCTTAAGAACGCTGCTAAGCTCCTCGATAAGGTAAAGAGCGGCGAAGCTGACTACCAGTTCATCGAGGTTATGTGCTGTCCTGGTGGTTGTATCAACGGCGGCGGTCAGCCAATCGTTGACGGTCACACAAGAAACTTCGTTGACGTTAAGGGTCTGCGTGCTGCAGCTCTCTACGACGACGATAAGAACCTCACATACAGAAAGTCTCACAAGAACCCTGAAATCAAGGCTATCTATGACGACTATCTTGGCGAGCCAGGTTCACACAAGGCTCACGAACTCTTACATACATCTTATGTAAAGAGAGCTAAGTATTGATTGTAGCAAATCTAATATAAACGTAGGGCGCTGACTATTCAGCGCCCTTTCTTTTTGCCCTTATCTCATATAAAAAGCTATAAGTTTCTGTGCTACAACATATCATCCGATGTAAAACAAGGCAGTAAAAATAAAGCCACGGGTCAGTGCCCGTGGCTTTTACTATAAAATTGCGTTTTATATCAGAACTCCGAAATAATACCAGCGACAAATCTCTGAATCATAGTAGCGTCAACTACTGTGACAGAGCCGTTTTTATCTGTATCTGCAGCCTTGAGATGTCTTGAACTCAAATTCTCAGTTTTAGCTAAGTGTCGCTGAATGTAAGTTGCGTCTATTACAGTAATCTCGCCGTCTAAATCAACGTCACCGAGTATAATCTCAGGCGCTACCTCAAACGCAATTCCGTTTTCTTCAGCGTACGCCTGTGCAGCAGAACCCTCATGTCCGATAATTGTAAAGTTCTCGCACTTTGTGTCGTATACTGTATCAGTTTCGAAGTCATAGGCCTCCATATATCCAATCGCGTGCTCGCCGATTGATGTAACGGACTCAGGAACATAAACGCTCTCAAGACCGTAGCAGCTATAAATCGCTTTATCTTCCAGAGTTGTCAGCGTTTCAGGAAGCTCAAGCGTTTGTAAGCACTCAAAGAAGCTGATTGCGCGTTCTTCGATAACTTCGAGATTATCATTCCAGATAATTTCATCTAAACTCCAAGCACCAGATAAAAATCTGAAAGGCATCACCTTAAGATTAGCAGGAAGTTCGATTTTTGTCAGAGAAGTGCAATAAGCGAATGCATTTTCGCCAATAGTCTCAACAGAGTCAGCGATATCGATTTTTTCGAGATTACTACATTCTGCGAAAGCAAAGTTGCCGATACGAGTAACACCCTGTGCTATCTTAACCTCAAGCACATCGTTGCAATCATAATATGCGTAGTCGCCGATACTTTCAATAGACTCATCTATAACAGTCTTTTTACAGCCGAATACAAGCTCATTTTCCTGTGTTTTTACGATGCCGTTGCAGTTATTTCTGCTGTCGTAAAACTTGTTGTCAGGGTCAACAACGATACTCTCAATATTTTCGCAACTCTGGAAAATAAAGTTACCAATGCTATTTACATTCTCTGGAATATAAACATTTTTAACTGCAAGACCCTTAAACGCTCCGTTACCGATACTTTCGAGTGACTGCGGTAAATCGAGTGTCTCGAGCTGATAGCACTCAAAGAAAGCTTGATTTCCTATACTTTTGAGGTTTTGTGGAAACTGTACAGAAATAATATCATAACAAAATCCAAATGTTTCATCAGGGATAACCTCGATAGACTCAGGAATAATCACAGTCTTTATTTTTTCACATCCAAAAAAAGCTCCGGTGCCAATGGTTTCAACTGAATCAGGAATGACAAGTTCATCAATTAAGACATTTGAAAAAGCGTATTCGCCGATATACTTGAGATTCTTAGGATATTCATTTTAGTAATATACTGGCAGTTCTTAAAAGCGTTATCACCGATGTGAGTAACAGAATCAG
>JAFOED010000103.1 GCA_017380355.1 Ruminococcus sp.
AGACCTCCCTTGTTATTTGTTGTTGTGTGGTCGGCAAACCACTTCAACTTTAACAAGGGCTTTTTATTTTGTCTACTTTTTTCTCCGCTTAAGCTCTTTTATTCCCCCAGTATAACTGGGGGTTGTCTTTGTTGAAACAAAACTTATCCCCTGTACATTTCTGTACAGGGGATTTTTTTACACCTCAACTATAGTTATATTGTTAAAGTCTATGTCACATTGACTCAAAACTGCGTCTTTAATAATTAATGGAGAATTATCAGACAACTCTTTTTTTATTACTGCAACAGAGCAATAATCGTCACTGAGAATACATATACACTGAGTAAATCCTTTACTTTTAAGAATATTTTCAATATTCGTCTGTGTGATAATAGTATCTTCGAGTTTACTCAGTTGTTCAACTGCTTTTGTTTTAGCTTCGTCGCTGCTATCAGAGAGCTTTAGGGTTTCTTTTGCAATTTCAATTGCTTCATCACACGCTTTATCCCGCTCAGTCGTAGCTTTTGCAAAATACTGATCTTGCTTACTCGTTTGTTTAGAGACCTGAGCTACTTCGTCGGCTGATGAGGTATCAGAATTAACATAAGTCGCGGCACCTAATTCCTTACTTACGTCTTTAGCATCAACACTGCTGTCGGAAAACTGCCAGTTGATAAATACTGCAGCAGACAAAGCTAACATCAGAGAAGCAAGAACGATATGTCTTTTTTGAATTTTCATTTTTTGTCCTCCATATATTCAGATAATTTTGTTACACATACTTTAGAAAAAGGGATATCAAGCGATTTTGTAACTGCTTCGGTCACCCTATTAATAATTACGGGATCATCGCCACCATCGCATACTACAACGACACCACGAACAGTTGGAGTAACAGTTTTTGTTTTTGTGTCGCTGTTTTCGAGATACATATTCTCGCCACTGTTATCCATTGTCAGAAAGATTTTTACGTCCCCTACCCCATCTATATCACTAACAATAGATAGCAGTCTTTCTTCAAGAGCTTCTGCATAATTGCTGCTATAATCAATTGTTTTATCAGGGATCAGATCTATGTAAGATGATGCAAAAATCAAAGCTATCGCTACTAAACAAACAGCAACGGCCATTTTAACAAATTTTGGATTTTCAAGTATATTTTTAATTTCGTATTTTTTACTCATCTGCCACTATCACCGGCTCTTTATTCATATTTTTTTCAATTATACTTTTTATCTTTTCAGCTTTTTGTTCATCCGCTTTGTTAATATATATGTAAATCTTACTGATATATATGCTATCATCCTCACTTAATTTGATTGCTAGCTCAATGTTTTTAGCTCTAATCTCTTCTTGTTTTAACAAATCATCTGCAGCTATAACCAGATTTTTTGCTGTTTCATCAAGCACTGCTTTTTTGTATGATTCTTCAGAATCAATATCTAAGCCTGTACTATCTGTTGTTATTCTAAAATCGTCTGCTGATAAAGCAGTTAGTGAAAATAGTGGTAAAAGTAAAGAGCATACGATAAATGCACCCATAACAAGACTTACGACTTTTTTCATCCTCATATCAGAACACAAAAGCGAAATTATTGAACACGCAATACAGCACAAACAAAGTGTCACAGCGAATGTTTTTACATTATCCACTAAGAAGCACCTCCAAGAGTGATTAATAGTGCAGTTGATATTACAAACACAGACATAATACAGACTGTAATCGCAAACACTGTGGATACAACAGACGAAACTGAAGACAGTAGTTTTATAGGTGACTCTACTCCAATAATTTCTCCAATTGTCTTACAAGCGTTTAGAGAAAAAAGCCAGATAAGGCACTGTAAAATTACAGGTAAAAAAACTACGCAGATAGCAAGTATCACAAACACTCCTGCACCTGTACGAAGCAAATTCACACTACCTTGTATCGTTTTGTATGATTCTGATAAAGCGGCACCTACAATCGGAATAAATGAAGACATAGTAAACCTCACTGCACGAGCAGTAACTGAATCGTAAGCTGTAGTTATCATACCTTTTATTGTCATCAGCGCTGAAAAGACCGTCATAATAAATGCTATAAGCCACTTAATCACTTGAGAAAGCATAGAGCAAAGCGAAGATAAATTCACTTTACTTGAAATAGATGATGATACTGTAAGTCCAAGAAAAATATTAAGCAACGGAGACACGAGTTTTGTACTAAGTTGTGATACACACTGGCACGCTAAAAGCATAAACGAATAATACGAAGCACCAGTAACAGCGTGTCCTGAAAAAGCAAGTATAGCCGCCATTATTGGTATGTATAACAGCATAAAATTTGAAGCGTCGTTAACTGTGGCTAAACAATGAGAAATCAGTTTTATTACAGGGGCTACTAGAGTGCTTGTTATACACAAAGTGGTGATAACAGACAGCACTTCTTTCATTGCTGAAACTTTGAGCGTTTCACGATAGCTATCAATTACTGCGTTTAAAATCAGAATTGCTATAACGACAGCGCATGACGTCAGCGGTCCTTTGCTTTCCTTACTGACTTTCGAAACAATAAGCTCGAATATTGAACGAAAACTCACGTTATTAAGAGTCATCAAATCTGCTGAATATGCACCTATACTCTTCAAATCCTCTTGTGTATCTTCGGATAATGAAGAATATAGCGAATCAATTTTATTTTCTAATTCAGAATATTCAAGTGCAGTTGAACTTAAAAGTGATACAGATGACAGAATTACAAAAACTGCGAAAAACACCAGAATCTTTTTATACATTTATTCACCCGCAACTAAGTTTGTGACGAGTGTCAGAATTTCTGTAAACATCGGCAAAGCTGTTATAAGCACAACGATTTTACCCGCAAGCGCAATATTACCAGACAAAGCATGTAATCCTGATTCTTTAACAGTGTCACACGTAAATTCGGTCAGAAAACATATACCGACAACCTTGAAGAGTATCACTACATTTTCACTGCTAACGTCAGCTTTAGCCAGTAAACTAGTAATAAAATCCATACTATCAAGTATGTACTGTATAACACACATCAGCACTACAACTGCCGCACCTATGGAAACAAGAACAGACAGCTCGCTGTTATGTCGTTTTATCGCTAGAGATAGCACGCAAGATACTATCGCTAAAGCACAAATTGAAATTATATTCATATTTTCACAACCCGAAGGTATTCTTTATAGTTTTAAACAGATCGCTTATCTGAGTAATTATCATCATCAGCGCAACTATAAGACCTGCGATTGTCGTTAGAAGTGCTTGTTCTTCCCTGCCAGAACGTACTAACAGCTGATTTAAAATGGCAACTATTATACCAATCGCAGCAATTTTAAAAATCATATCTATGTCCATTTTTACCTCAGAATAAAAGTATTGTTAGAGCGATACCGCTATAAAGACCGAGAGTGCGGTACAACTTTGACTTCTTTTCTATATCATTTTGTGCTTGTGCGACTTTACTGGTTAACATTTCAATGTACATATTTATGTTATCAGTTTCGCCGTTTATATCGCTTGTACCAAGTTTCTCGCCACATTCAAGAAGTAAATCAACGTCTTCTTTTTTTAGCGTTTTATCATAATATTTCAGCATATCTTTCCACTGTAAAAAGAAGTTGGATTCATCATTAAAAACATAACCACTAAATTTATCAGAAAACACATTTGCCAAAGTATTACTCTGGTATCTGATTTTTGTAAGAGAAGTGCTGAGCTCGAGCGAAAAAAGTTCAAGTATCTCTTTTCTTTTTGAGAGTTTATGTGAATAAAAACAGCCGACAAACGAAGTAGCACAGATTATTAAAAGACATAAAAAAGCCTTAAGCAAATAAATCACTCTCTATTTCAGACAAATTAACAATACTTTTAATTTTTCCGATATTATGTTTGTTATCGAGAAACACTATCTGATTGAATGCACGGGTTTTCAGTAACTCACGAACACTTTTCCTTTTCAGCATATTTTCAATATTATCAGCGTGAATCGTAGCGATTAAAGAAACGCCGCAGTTGACGCTGTTTTCTATAGTACTCAGATCTCTTAAGGTAGAGATTTCATCACAAACGATGATATCAGGAGACATACTACGAACGCTGTGCGTAATCGCGTCATCTTTTAAGTAAGAATTATAGATATCACATAACCCAAGATCGTTTTGTGCTATTCCCGAAACACTTGACGCTAGCTCATTGCGTTCATCAACAACTGTTACTTTATACTCCAGTGACAGAGTACGCGACAAATCACGAATCAAAGTAGTTTTGCCGCTGCACGGAGCGCCACAAAGAAGAACTCCATTAAGAGGATTAATGCTATTTCTCAGCTCATCGCTACAGCCTATGATTTCACGAGCAATTCTGATATTAAGAGTAGTAATATCTTTTATGTTAACGATTTTATTATTATTTAAAACGCACGTACCACTAATACCAACTCTATGCCCTCCGTTTATCGTGATATAACCACTGTTAATTTCACTCTGTTTAGAATATACAGAAAAATTGCATATAGACTGAAATGTTTCAAACAGCGTTTTACTAGTACAAATAAGCATATCACTAGATAAAATACTGTCTGTGATACAACCGCTATTCGTAAAATAATAACGCTTATTTACACACTCTATGCACAACGGCTTATTAGTTCGCAGTATAATTTCCAGAGCATTATTAATAATAAAATCCGGTGCATTTTTTAAAACTGCTCGTAATTCATACGGCAAAACTGCAGTAGCGTACAAAAATCTGTTTTTTGAATTTTCCATATTATTACCTGCCTTTTTGTACAACTTATGCAAGCTCGTACAAAAATATACCCCCTGTACCAATTGATACAGGGGGTATTATTTATATTCAATTAATCATTGATAAAAACTCTTCCTCAGAAATAACGGTAACTCCTAAGGAATTAGCTTTTGTGAGTTTAGAGCCTGCGTCTTCGCCAGCCAGAACAAAATCGGTTTTTTTCGAAACAGAAGAGCTCGTTTTACCACCGTTTTCTTCTATTAGTTTAGATGCTTGAGAACGTGTCATAGTAGGCAAAGTACCGGTTAAAACAAAAGTTTTGCCGACAAAAATACCATCGTTATTCTTTTTCTCAAGTGGAGTCATCAGAACTCCAAGCTCTTTTAAACTATCGATGAGAACGCGTGTCTGTTCGAGTGAAAAGTAATCGTAAACAGACTGTGCCATAATATCTCCAAAACCTTCAATAGAGCTTATTTGTTCAACGCTTGCATCAAAAATCGCATCAACAGACAAAAAGTGTTCACACAAAAGTTTTGCTGCTTTTTGTCCGATGTGACGGATACCGAGAGCGTAAATCAGTCGATATATCTCAGCTGATTTGGATTTTTCAATTGCTTCGATGAGATTAAGAGCTGACTTCTCACCCATTCTGTCAAGTACTGCAACATCGATAGCACGAAGCTTATATAAATCAACAAAAGATTTAATTAGCCCTGCGTTTAAAAGCTGTTCAAGTACAGCAGGACCCAAGCCGTCTATATCCATCGCGTCACGGGAAACAAAGTGGATAAGGTGACGCAAAAGCTGAGCAGGACAGTCAGTGTTCGTACAACGCACTGCAGCTTCGTCCTTTTCTCGCACAACTAAACTGCCACACGACGGACAGGTATCCGGGAATGTGTATGGATCATCTAAACTTCTACATTGTGACACAGACAATACTTCAGGAATAATCTCGCCAGCTTTACGGATAACTACAACGTCACCGATGTGGATGTTTTTCTCTCTAATAAAATCCTCGTTATGAAGTGTAGCACGAGAAACAGTTGTACCCGCAAGCAAAACAGGAGCAAAAATTCCGACAGGAGTCAGCGCACCTGTACGACCAACGTTAATCTCGATATCTAACAGTTCGGTTTCTTTTTCTTCAGGCGGATATTTATACGCTTCAGCCCAGCGAGGGAATTTAGCAGTGCTACCTAAAAGTGTTCTGTGTTCAAAGTCATTCACTTTAACTACAGCGCCGTCGATATCACAAGGTAAATCGCCGCGTGTTTTATCGATAAGGTCGATAACGTTAACAACTTCATCAACTGTGTTACACAGATGATATCTTGCAGTATTAAAGCCTAGCTCGTTAAGGTAATCGAGTGATTGTGTATGATGAGTAATTTCTACACCATCAACCTGTTGGATATTAAAAACAAATATATCGAGATCACGTTTAGCGGTGATTTTCGCGTCTTTCTGACGAAGTGATCCAGCAGCAGCATTACGAGGATTTTTAAACGGCTTTTCTCCGTTGTTTTCCTGTTCTTCAACAATACGCTCAAAAGTCTCGACAGACATATAAACTTCGCCTCTGACTTCTAAAAAAGCAGGAGCGTTCTTAAGTCTTTTCGGCAAACTCTTTATAGTCATTAAATTTTCTGTTACATCCTCACCGACAGCACCATCACCTCTCGTTGAACCTCGTACAAAAACACCGTTTCTGTATTCACACGAAACAGAAAGTCCGTCGAATTTCGGCTCAACAACATAGAGAGCATCAGGCACGACTTCTTTAACCTTTCGGTCAAAGTCACGTAACTCATCTTCGGAAAAAGAGTCGTGCAGGCTCTCCATTACTACCTCATGAACAACAGGTGAAAACTTCTCACCTGCACTACCACCGACTTTCTGAGTAGGAGAATCGGAAGTAATAAGCAGCGGAAACTCTTCTTCGATATTCTCAAGCTCTCTGAGTAACATATCGTACTCATAGTCAGAAATCTCGGGACTATCGAGGTTATAATATCGGTTATTATGATAATTTAACAGCTCGCAGAGCTCTTTTGCTCTGCTTTTAGCAAATTCGAAATCCATATAAACACCTGAAATTACTTATTAACGGCAGAAGTGCCCTTCTCTTTTAAGTATGTGCTCTCAAGGTCAGCGAGATGCAACTTAACAGCAAGTGGATATTTTTCATATGCCTGAGCAAGAGCAAATCCACCACTCTCATCAAATCCACCCATATGCCAACGGATAGCCATAGCTTCGTCTATCTTGAGTCTCATAAAACGTTCAACAAGGAATACGGACTTTTCACCGTGGCCATAAGGGAAGCTATCCTCAACCATATAATAAGGAACTTTCTCCCACTGGCCTGTTTCTTCGTTCTTCACGTTACGAGTAGAAACCTTGTAAAACTGAGCTTTACACAAATCGTGAAGTAATGCACAAATAGCAAAACTCTCGATATTATCTGTATTTTCGTCAAAATGTTTTTCCATCAGAGTATTAAAAACGCTGACGGAGTGCATAACGAGACCCGACTCGCACGCACAGTGAAATTTTGTGCTCGCAGGAGCAGTGAAAAAGTCAGTTTTGCTAATCCATTCTAAAAGTTCGCGTGCACCCTGACGGTGTATGTGTGTAGTGAAAATTTCGATAAATTCTTCTCTAGCTGTCATAGTAACCTCACATTAAATCTTTATTATATACGGCACGTTCACCGCCGATAAACTTAGGTCTTACACGAGCAGCACTTATGTAAGCTTCTCCGATTTTTTTATTTTCTAGTCGAAGTGGAACAGCGGTTTCTTTTAAATGCATACCGATTAATGTACCGCCGATATCGATACCTGCATCACATCTGATATGCTCCACCATAACAGGGTCAGACATAAGAGAATAAGCTACAGTTGCGCTGCTGCCGCCTGCTTTTGGCTGTGGGACTACATTCACTTCGTCTAAATTAAGTTTATTCGCAAGTTCACGCTCGATAACTAAAGCACGATTTAAGTGCTCACAGCACTGCACTGCAATATAAATACCCTTTTCATTAAGTATATCGTAAAAACCGTCATACAGCGCTTTTGCTACATCTAAGCTCGAGTGTGTACCGATTGTATCACCGATAATCTCAGATGTAGAGCAGCCTATAACTAAAATCTGACCACTTTTAAGAGCAGTTTTTTCGAGCAATTCTCCAAAAACAAGTTTTGCGTCATTTTTAATCTTTTCAAACATAGCAATCATCCTAAATATATACACAAAAGGGCACCCGAAACGGATGCCCGATTTATGTAAAAATTATTCAGCCTCAGTAGCCTCTACTTCAGCTTCTTCTGCAGCTTCCTCAGCTACAACTGGAGCAGCTTCAGGGAGAAGCTCTCTGATAGAAAGGCTTACGCGCTTCTTCTCAAAGTCGATAGCTGTGATTTTAGCTTCAACAACTTCGCCAACCTTAAGCTCATCCTGTGGCTTCTCAATTCTCTTGTTAGAGATCTGAGAAATGTGGATAAGACCGTCGATACCAGGAATGATTGAAGCAAAAGCACCGAATGTTGTCATACCAACGATAGTAGCATTAACAACTGTGCCGATTGGATACTGTGTCTCAAGAATTGTCCAAGGATTGTCCTCTGTCTTCTTGTAACCGAGAGAAATCTTCTTTGTCTCGTCGTTGATGTCCTTGATGTAAACTTCTACTGTATCACCAACGTTAACAACTTCACTTGGGTGCTTGATTCTGAGCCATGAAAGTTCAGAAATGTGGATCATACCTGAAACGCCGCCGAGATCAACGAACGCACCGTAGTTTGTGAGTGTTCTAACTGTACCTGTGTATGTCTTACCAACTTCAGCAGACTCCCAGAAAGCAGCTCTCTGCTCAGCAAACTCGTCCTTAAGAACTGATTTGATAGAACCGATAACCTTTCTTCTTCTGCCACGCTGTGAAACTTCGATAAGTCTGAAAGAAACTTCCTGACCCTTTAAAGCTTCTAAGTTGTCCTCACGGTTGAGAGTAGCCTGTGAAGCAGGGATAAATACTCTTGTACCATTAGCAACTGCGATAACACCACCGTTGATGATTTCTGTTACAACGCCTGTTACGATTTCTTTGTCTTCGTATGCCTTCTCTAAGAGCTCCCAGCCCTTCTTAGCGTCAACTCTACGCTTAGAAAGCATAATTGTACCTTCCTGATCGTTTGTCTTCATGATGAGGAGTTCAAGCTCGTCACCGATGCTGACAACTTCTTCAGGATTGCTGATTGGAGTAGCAGAAAGCTCGTCAAGTGGAATGAAACCAGCCTGTTTTCTGCCGACATCAACAAAAACTTCGTTTGGCGCAATGCCAACAACAACGCCCATAACCCTTTCATTTGTATTTAAACTTTTGAGAGATTCTTCTAACATCTCCTCAAAATTCTCAAATTCGTTTGTTTCGCTGGATTTGATTACTTCGCTCATTTTATCCAGTACCTCCTTTATAATCCTTGCAGGTGTAGAAGCACCCGCAGTTACGCCGATAGACTCAGCTTTTGCGATAACGCTTAAATCAAGATCGTTTGATGTTTCGACTAAAAAAGTGTTCTCACAGTTGCGCTTACATATAGCAAAAAGCTTACATGTATTAGAACTATGTTTATCACCGATTATAATCATACAATCAGACGATTTAGACAAAGCGTCGGCTTCGGCTTGTCTTTCCGACGTAGCATTACATATTGTATCAAAAATTTCTGCGTTTGTATATACTTTTTTTATATTTTTTAAACATTTTTCGAAGAGAGTTACATCAAAAGTAGTTTGAGCAACAACGCAGATGTCATTATAATTCTTTTCTAGCATTAAAGAAAGAACTTCGCTCAACTCATCTTCGTCTTTAAAGGTAAAATTATCGTGTACGCAGTGACCGACGATACCCATAACCTCAGGATGATTTTTATCTCCAGCAATCAAAACAGTCTTTTTACTCTCGCCTGCTTTCTTAACAATGCGATGAATTTTAGACACGAAAGGACATGTCGCATCGACTGTTTCGCACTCATAAGCTGATAGAGTGTCGTACACAGATTTAGGTACACCGTGTGAACGGATAACTACTGTATCAAAGTTTTCTGCTTCTTTTATGTCGTCAATCGAGAAAACACCTTTTTGTGAGAGTTCCAAAACCATCTCTTTATTATGAATAATAGGACCTAAAGTGCATACTTTTTTATCAGACTCAGCAAGAGAATTTACAATTTCTACAGCACGGTTAACGCCGAAGCAGAATCCTGCCGTTTTAGCTACAGTTATGCTCATGATAAATCCTGCTCTCGAAGTTCTGCGATTTTTTCCATTATAATACGAGAAGCTTCACGATATTCTCTAGCGCCGCCTTTCTCAAAGCCGAGCTCTTCTAAAGAAATAGGCTCACCAAAGTGGCAAATTCTCTTTTTGCCAACCATAGTGATACAAACAGGAATAACAGGTGTCTGTGTATGGTAAGCGATTAAGGAAGCGCCATTTTTAGGCTTCAAAAACTCGCCTGTCTTTGAACGTGTACCCTCGATAAAGATACCCATAACTTCTCCATCCTGCACTACTTTTTCGAAGTGTTTAACAGATGACAAGTCCTTTTTACCGCGTTCTACAGGGAAACAACCGATAGAGTGGAAAAACCAGTTAAGGAACTTTTTCTCAAAAAGCTCAGCTTTAGCCATAAAGTGAACATATCGGTGCTTCTGTCCTATCGCGATAACAATAGGGTCAATCGCAGATATGTGATTAGACGCGATAATATACGCACCTTCACGAGGAAGGTTATGAGCATTAATATGTTTAGCGTGGAAAATGATTTTCAGAATCGGAGATAATATAAATCTCAGAAATGAATAAAAACGTGGTTTGAACTTCATATCACATATTCTCCTTCATAATGGATATGAGCTTTTGTACTGATTGCTCTAAATCAAGGTCAGATGTGTCAACATAAATGCAGTCTTCTGCAGGTTTTAATGGTGCAACCTCTCGATGTGAATCGTTATAGTCACGAGTGATTACATCCTGTAATACATCGTCGTACTTAACATCCATACCCTTTTCGATAAGCTCGTCATATCTGCGCTTTGCTCTTATCTCAGCTGATGCTGTGAGGAAAATCTTGATTTTAGCATCAGGTAAAACTACTGTACCGATATCACGGCCGTCCATAATAACGTTATTAGTTTTAGCCATATTACGCTGTAGATCAAGTAAAAACGCACGAACCTGTGGAATAGCAGAAACATCGGAAGCATACATAGAAATCTCAGGAGTACGAATAAGGGAGCTTACATCCTCACTGTTTAAAAGTACAATCTGCTCGCCCTTGTCATTAAAATCAAGAGAAACGTTAATTTCTTCAAGCTTAGGAAGAATTTTCTCTACATCTTTTGAGTCTACTCCATTTCTGTAAACGTAAAGTCCGATAGCACGATAGAGTGCGCCTGTATCAATATAAATAAATGACAGCTCTTTTGCTGCAAGTTTTGCGATAGTAGATTTGCCTGCACCTGCAGGTCCATCAATAGCGATTGCAATATTCATAACAATACTTCCTTTATTTTAATTTTCATAATGCAGAGTTAAGGCCTGAAAGATAACCGGTTGAATAAGCAATTTGCAGATTAAATCCGCCTGTATAAGCATCAACGTCGATTACCTCGCCAGCGAAGTAAAGATTAGGTACAATCTTACTACGCATAGTTTTCGGGTCAATTTCTGAAACAGTTACACCGC
>JAFOED010000104.1 GCA_017380355.1 Ruminococcus sp.
CTGATATGCCTAAATAGGTTTAACTAAAATAACAAATTACACAATGAAGAAAATTTTGATGATGGCCGCTATGGTTTCAATGTTGGCTAGCTGCGGTGGCAACGGCGCAAAGAAGGCTGAGGCACCCGCTGAGGACAATGCTAATACTGTTGTATTGTTCGATGGTACTAGCCTCGAGGGATGGCGCGGCTATGGTAAGGATGTTGTTCCCGCTCGTTGGGTTATCGAGGACGGCTGCTTGAAGTTCAATGGTTCAGGCGGTGGCGAGGCTCAGGAGGGCGACGGTGGCGATATTATCTTCGCTGCACAGAAGTTTAAGAACTTTGAGTTGGAGCTCGAGTGGAAGATCTCTAAGGGCGGTAACTCTGGTATCTTCATCCTCGCACAGGAGGTTAAGAAGGAGGATGGCACTTACGAGCCTATCTACATCTCTTCTCCTGAGTGCCAGGTATTGGATAACGAGAATCACCCCGATGCACGTATGGGTAAGGATGGCAACCGTATGTCATCTTCACTCTACGACATGATTCCCGCTAAGCCCCAGAACGCTAAGCCCGCAGGTGAGTGGAACAAGCTTCGCATCCTTTGCTACAAGGGTACCGTTGCTCACTTCCAGAATGACGAGCAGGTTGTAGAGTACCACTTGTGGACTCCCCAGTGGACTGAGATGCTGCAGGCATCTAAGTTCTCACAGGAGAAGTGGCCCGTTAGTAGGCATAAGATCACTTTGAAACACTTCATAACACTTAGCACAGCCTACATAACCGCTTTTTTGGATATCGTGGAAAGAGCTGTTACATAACGGGCAACGAGTTGCTTCGCTTTTTGCAGGCAGAGCGTTCGAAAAGAACGAACCTAAAATAGAATTGAAATCGGAGTGCATATCAGAAAAGACGTCTGTATACCCCATCTCTTTTGCACATTCACTACAAAGCATATACTCTTCAGTTTTTCCGTTAATTACAGACTTAACGTGAGTATTAGCGTGGTTTTTCTTACACTTCTGGCATAACATAATATAATTCCTCCTTAGACTAGAGTAAGTAACATATTCTTAAACAGAGACGCTCTTAAATAATCGCGGTACTGCTGAGGTACACAAAGAAAAGAGCGTTCGCTCATCGACGCTAAAAGCAGCTTAGCAGTTTCTTCACTTATTATTGACCGCAATAGCATATTATTAATCATTACTTCTGATGTCACCTTGTCGAGTCTGTTCCCTACCGCGTTTATGATGTGCATAATCGCATTTGCTGGCGCAGAATTTATACGGGTAATGCGGATATATCCGCCACCACCTCGTCTGCTTTCAACGATATATCCCTGCTCAGGTGTAAAACGCGATGTAATAACGTAGTTAATCTGACTCGGTACACATCCTAATGCAGATGCAAGCTCGTTACGTCTGATTTCGGCGTTGCCGTCGGCTTCGTCGAGCATTTCTAAGATGTACTGAGCTACTATATCACTCATACGCATAAAATCAGTCCTTTATTCTGAAAATCTTTTTGACTTTTCTTGACCTTTAATTTTATTATAGTTGAAAGTCAGAGAAAGTCAAGAATATAAAAAATAATTAAAGAATTGTTCATAAATAAACTATAAACAAAAAAGGCTGTTCCAAGCGGAACAGCCTCTAAAAGCAATATAATGATATGAATTTTACAGCACCTTACTCAGGAAGTCTTTTGTACGCTCCTGCTGAGGATTTGAGAAAATCTGTTCAGGTGTGCCTTCTTCACAGATAACACCTTCGTGAATAAATAACACTCTGTCTGCAACCTCTCGAGCAAAGCCCATCTCGTGAGTAACAACAACCATTGTCATACCCTCAGCGGCAAGTTCTTTCATAACCTGTAAAACTTCGCCAACCATTTCAGGGTCAAGCGCAGATGTAGGCTCGTCAAAGAGCATAATATCAGGATTCATAGCAAGTGCACGAGCGATAGCAACACGCTGTTTCTGTCCACCCGAAAGTTCGTGTGGATAAGAATGTGCTTTATCAGCAAGGCCAACACGCTCTAAAAGCTGCATAGCTTTTTCCTGTGCCTGTGTCTTTGTCATAATCTTAAGCTCTACTGGTGCGAACATAATGTTTTTGAGAACACTCATATGAGCAAAAAGATTAAACTGCTGGAATACCATACCGATATTCTGTCTTACTTTATTTATGTCGATTTTTTTATCAGAAATCTTGTATCCATCAACTATAATCTCGCCTGCAGTCGATTCTTCCAAACGATTCAGACAACGAAGTAAAGTAGATTTACCTGAACCGGATGCACCGATAAGGCACACTACCTCACCCTCGTTTACAGTCATATCAATTCCTTTTAATACTTCCAGTTTATCAAACGTTTTGTGTAAGTTCGTTACTTCTACTTTACTTTTTTCTATCATAGCTAATCTTCTTCTCCACAAATTTTGAAAGCACCATCAGTGCTGAAATAATAGCGAGGTAGCACAAGCCGACGATGATATAAATCTCGAAGAAACGGTATGTGCTCGCAGAATACTGCTTAGCCTGGTTACAAAGCTCAGCAAGTGAAATAACAGAAAGAATGGAAGTATCTTTAATTGTGATGATAAACTGGTTAACGATTGAAGGGATAGTGATTTTAAACGCCTGTGGTAAAACAACCTTCATCATTGTCTTTGCAGAACCGATACCAAGGCTGCGGGAAGCCTCAATCTGACCTTTATCTACAGCCTGAATACCACTTCTGAAGATTTCAGAAAGGTACGCACCTGCGTTAAGGCTCAGCGTAATCGTACCCGCTAAAAACTCGGAAATAACGAATGACGGGTTAAACTGCTGAACAATAATCGGAATACCGTAGTATACGATAAACGCCTGTACAATCATAGGTGTACCGCGAATAAGCCATACGTATACAGCCGAAATAGCGTTAAATACCTTAAATTTTGAAAGGCCCATAAGACAGGAAATCAGACCGATTACCATACCAATCGCGATTGATAAAAGCGAAATGATGAGAGTAACCTTTAAGCCCTGTAATATCATAGGCCATGCTTCTCTGAATACTAAAGCAAAATCCATATAATCAACTCAAATCAAAAATTTAGCACGGTAAAATTACCGTGCTAATTCGGTAGTTTTAATAAATAATTTATACAGTAGTAAGATTACATACCATATTTAGCAAGAATCTCGTCGTACTTGCCGTTCTCTTTGATGTTAGCAAGACCTGCGTTGAACATCTCGATGAGTTCAGGGTTTGTGCCCTTCTTTACAGCGAAGCCGTAGAAGCTTGGGTTGATCTTCTCACCAACAGTCTTGAGCTCAACGCCGTTCTTGATAGCGTCGCCGATAACTGTGTAGTCCTCGAAACAAGCGTCACAGTTGCCGTTGATGATAGCCTGATACTGCTCGTTTGAACCCTCGAAAGCCTTTGTTGTGTAGCCGTACTGGTCTTTGTTAGCGTTAGCGTACTCAGCACCCATTGTACCGTTCTTTGTAGCTACAACCTTACCTGATAAATCATCAAGTGAATCGATGTCGCTGTCCTTAGCAACAACCATTACCTGACCATCCTCGAAGTAACCCTCTGAGAAGTCGAAGATTTCTCTTCTCTCGTCTGTGATTGTCATACCAGCGATAACAGCGTCAGCCTGGCCAGCCTGAACCTTAGCAAGAGCAGGGTCAAAACCAACGTTCATCATATTGTACTCAAAGCCCTGGTCCTCAGCAACAGCAGCCATGATATCCATATCGATACCAACATACTCGCCTGTAGCAGAGTCAAAAGACTCAAATGGTGCGAAAGCGTTGTCAGAAACGATTGTGTAAACCTTAGCTTCATCTGTGTCAGTTGTAGTTGTACCACAAGCTGCGAGTGATGCTACCATAAGGATAGCAAGAATAAGCGCAAAAATCTTTTTCATTTTTCATAACTCCTTTGTCATAATAAACTATGTATCCATTCTAGGATATAGATAACAAATCGATTATACTATAAAATACAAATAATGTCAAATAAAACTTCTTCCTGATAAAGTGATAAAAATACGTGTAAAAAGCAACAAAAAAAGCCGGTCGCAAAAGCAACCGGCTGATTTTATTAAGCTTTAAATTACAGCTCAGCGAAGTACTTGATAGTTCTTACCATCTGTGATGTGTAAGAGTTCTCGTTGTCGTACCATGAAACAACCTGTACCTGAGTTGTGTCTGTCTCAGGCATGTATGTTGCCATTGTCTGAGTTGCGTCGAAGAGTGAACCGTATGTCATACCAACAACGTCAGAAGAAACGATCTCGTCTGTGTTGTAGCCGAATGAATCAGAAGCAGCAGCCTTCATAGCAGCGTTGATCTGATCAACTGTAACTTCACCCTTAACAACAGCTGTAAGGATTGTTGTAGAACCTGTTGGAACAGGAACACGCTGTGCAGCGCCGATGAGCTTGCCGTTGAGCTCTGGGATAACAAGACCGATAGCCTTAGCAGCACCTGTTGAGTTAGGAACGATGTTAACAGCGCCAGCTCTAGCTCTTCTGAGGTCACCCTTTCTGTGAGGACCGTCGAGGATCATCTGGTCGCCTGTGTAAGCGTGGATTGTAGCCATGATACCGCTCTGGATAGCTGCGAGGTCGTTTAATGCCTTAGCCATTGGAGCGAGACAGTTTGTTGTACATGAAGCAGCAGAGATGATCTGATCATCAGCTGTGAGGATACCCTCGTTTACTGAGAATACAACAGTCTTGAGGTCGTTGCCTGCAGGAGCAGAAATAACAACCTTCTTAGCACCAGCGTTGATGTGTGCCATTGATTTTTCTTTTGAGCAGTAGAAACCTGTGCACTCGAGAACTACGTCTACACCGAGCTCACCCCATGGGATGTTGTTTGCGTCAGGCTCTTTGTAAATTGTGATTTCTTTACCGTCTACTACGATAGAGCTCTCTTTAGCCTCTACCTTATCAGCGAGAGCGTACTTACCCTGAGCTGAATCGTACTTGAGAAGATGAGCGAGCATCTTAGGAGCTGTAAGGTCGTTGATAGCAACTACCTCATAACCCTCTGCTGAGAACATCTGTCTGAAAGCGAGACGACCGATTCTACCGAATCCGTTAATACCTACTTTTACTGCCATTGGAATTACCTCCTAAAAAATATGCTATTTGGACTATACCAAAGTATATACCTTTATTATTTTACTACAACATAGCTAATAAATCAAGAACATTTTACCAATTGATAAATTTTTGTCAATTTACATATAATTCTATGCTTTTATACGATTCTTTTTCCTATTATCATAAAGTTCAGAAAACAAAGCAGAGAAAATAACGAGTACTGCACCCACTACCGTAAACACAGTCAACTGCTCGTGCAAAAGCACAGCAGAAAGCACCACCGCAACCACAGGGTCAATATAAGCGAAAATCGCAACATTCTGTGACGTAACATGTGGCAAAGATTTAAAGTAAACAGTATACGCAACACCTGTGTGGAGCACACCTACAACTAAAAGCAAAATAACAGTCGTTAAATCAAACTTCAGTTCATCTGCTTTTGTTGTGAAAAGACAGTAAACAAACATAACGACAGTAGACGACGCAAACTGGGTTATAGCCTTGTCCATTGGATCTACTTTATCCACACGCTTGTTAATAATAACTGTTATCGCATACACAACGGCAGCCGAAACACCGAGCAAAACTCCAAAAATCGAGTTCTTCCCCATTGTTGCACTATCAAAAACACCTGACACGCACACTACACCGAAAAGTGCAAACAAAACGCAGACGATTTTAACAAAAGTCAGACGCTCTCTGAAAACAAGCGGTGACACAAGCACGACAATCATCGGCCCTAAGTTGTAGCATATCGTCGAAATAGCAACCGTAGTGTAATTATACGACTCAAAAAGTAAAATCCAGTTAAGTCCGAGTAACGCGCCATTCACACATAAAAGCAAAAGACTGCCTTTTAAATTTTTAAAGTCTATTTTGGACTTCATACACAACTTAACAAGAATTAAAAACAGCATACCGACAATAGATCGGTCAAATGCAACGATACCACTGTTAAGCGGAATAAATTTAACGAAAATACCGACTGTACCCCAGATAAGAAAAGCTGAAGCAAGCTCAATTTTCGCTTTACTTATAGATTTCATATGTACCCCAAAAATTCAAAGTTAAAGCACTCCCGAAAGAGAGTGCTTTTTATTATTTCTGATAAAGTTTATTTGTCTGATAATATGGCTCACAAGTAAGGTTGATGCCGAGTTTTTTGAACATCATAGTGTCGACCTGTGACAGAATAACAGACGAATGAGCTTCAAGTCCACGAAGATTAACGAGCTGTTCCATAGCTTTCTGCGCATTCTCGCTTGTAGCCGCAGAAATGGACAGAGCTATCAGAACTTCGTCGATGTGAAGTCGAGGGTTAACGTTACCTAAATGGTGTACCTTAAGATGCTGAATAGGCTCGATAACCTCAGGCGAAATAAGATGAATGCTATCATCAATTTCTGCCATAACCTTAAGCGCATTTAAAAGCATCGCCGCACAGGCACCTAAAAGCGCAGAAGTCTTACCTGTAACAACAGTACCGTCTGACAGCTCGATAGCTGCAGCAGGGCTACCTGTTTCTTCAGCTTTATTAAGAGCAGGTGCGATAACATTTCTATCATCAGCACTGAGCTTTGACTGCTTCATAATAAGCTCTAAAGTGTACACCTCGCTGTCAGGTGAGTTGCCTTTTTTATTGTTACACATAGCGTTGTAGTAACGGCGGATGATCTCCTGATTAGCAGCCGCAATAACAGCCTCATCGTCAATAATACAGTTACCCACCATATTAACGCCCATATCTGTAGGAGATTTGTACGGAGATTCACCTAAAATCTGCTCAAAAATAGTATTGAGCACAGGAAAAACCTCGATATCTCTGTTATAGTTTACGGTAGTTTCACCGTAAGCTTCCAGATGGAATGGGTCAATCATATTAACGTCATTTAAGTCTGCAGTAGCAGCTTCATACGCAACGTTTACAGGGTGTTTGAGTGGTAAATTCCAGATTGGGAAAGTCTCAAACTTAGCGTATCCACAGTTAACTCCACGGTTGTGCTCGTGATAAAG
>JAFOED010000105.1 GCA_017380355.1 Ruminococcus sp.
CATCTACTTTTCGCTCAAAGATAGCAAAAGTGTTGTTCGTGCTGTGATGTTCTCTTTTGCTGCGAAAAATCTTAAATTTAAGCCACAAAACGGAATGAAAGTTTTAGTGCGTGGCAGAGTTACTGTCTATGAGCCTAGTGGTCAGTATCAGGTGTATGTTGAAGATATGCAACCTGATGGTATTGGTGCATTATCTTTACAATTTGAACAGCTAAAAGAAAAGCTCGAAAAAGAAGGACTTTTCGATAAAAAACACAAGAAACCTATTCCTGCTTATCCTGAGCGTATCGGTGTGATTACTTCTCCTACTGGTGCTGCCGTCAGAGATATTATGAACGTATTATCTCGTCGCTTTCCTTGTGCTGATATCGTGATGTGTCCTGTATTGGTACAGGGCGAAAGCGCTGCACCACAGCTCACAGAAGCTATTTCTAAGTTTTCAAGCGGTGATGTCGCTGATGTTATTATCATCGGTCGTGGCGGTGGCTCGATGGAGGACTTGTGGGCGTTTAATGACGAAGATCTTGCTCGTGCGATTTTTGATTGTAAAACTCCCGTTATCTCAGCTGTTGGCCACGAAACGGATTTTACTATCTGTGATTTTGTATCTGACTTGCGTGCGCCTACTCCGTCAGCGGCTGCTGAGCTCGCCGTGCCTGACAGTGCTGAACTTTTGTCTGAATTTTCAGCACAGAAACAGTATATTAACTCTATCTTAGAGCGTAAACTCATCGAGTGTAACAAATCACTCTCTAATGCTTCAAGACTTTTATTCGCTTATTCACCGATGAATAAGATAAATGAGTATTCGTCGAGTATTTCTAATTTAACAGCTCGCTTGCAGTCTGCTACAGATAAGAATCTGGAGAGTAAAACTAAATCTCTCACAAAAACAGCTTCAAAATTATCCGCACTTAACCCTGTAGCGGTTTTAATGCGCGGTTATTCTTATACCACAAACGATGACGATGAGTGTATCTCCAGCGTCAAGGATGTAAAAACAGGGGATACTGTAAACATAAAACTGTATGACGGCAAAATAAAAGCCGTTGTTGATGATATTTCTTCAGAGGAAAAATAAATGTCTTTTACACACCTACATGTCCATAGTGAATATAGCTTGCTAGACGGAGCCTGTCGTATTGACAGGCTTGTTTGTGCTGCGAAAGAAATGGGGCAGACTGCACTTGCTATAACTGACCATGGTGTTATGTATGGTGTGATTGATTTCTACAGAGCTTGTAATAAACACGGTATTAAGCCGGTTATCGGCTGTGAAGTTTATGTCGCTCCACGATCACGCTTTGATAAAAATTTTGATTTAGACAAAGAGTATTACCATTTGGTTTTACTTTGTGAAAATAATAAAGGCTATGAAAACCTCATTAAGCTTGTTTCCAAAGGCTTTGTTGATGGCTTTTATAACAAACCTCGTGTTGATATGGAGCTGCTCGAGCAGTATCACGAGGGTCTTATTTGTCTTTCTGCGTGTCTTGCCGGAGAAGTACCTCGTGCACTTTTGTATGATGATTATAGTGGAGCACTTGATATTGCTCGTTGCTATCAGAAGATTTTCGGCAAGGATAACTACTTTATCGAACTTCAGAGTCACGGTATCGAAGAGCAGGACAGAACAAATCCGCTTCTTATTAAGATTGCGGATGAGATAGGAGCAGGATTAGTTGTAACTAACGACTGTCATTATATCAAGAAAGCTGACAGCCAGATGCATCAGATTCTTCTGTGTATCCAGACTAACCACACTATCGACGATGATGATAAGATGGAGTTTGCGACAGAAGAGTTTTACTTAAAAAGCGAAGATGAGATGCGCTCTCTGTTTCCTCAGCTTAAGAGTGCTTTTGATAATACACAGCTTATAGCTGATAGATGTAATGTGGAAATCGAGTTTGGAGTGCGTAAACTTCCTGATTTCTATGTGCCGAATAACGAAGACCACTTTGAGTATTTCAAGCGTCTTTGTTATGAAGGATTATATAAATACTATGGAAGCAATCCTGACTCTTCATTAGTAGAACGACTTAATTACGAGCTTAACACTATAAAGAGTATGGGGTTTGTTGATTATTTTCTTATAGTCAGTGATTTCGTAAATTACGCTAAAAGTGCAGGAATTCCTGTCGGACCGGGTCGAGGTTCAGGTGCAGGCTCACTGTGTGCTTATTGCATAGGTATCACAGGTATTGATCCGATTAAATACAACCTTATTTTTGAGCGTTTTCTTAATCCTGAGCGTGTCAGTATGCCTGACTTCGATATTGACTTCTGTAAAGAACGCAGGGGAGAAGTTATCGATTACGTTATCCGTAAGTACGGTGCTGATAGAGTGGCTCAGATTATAGCTTTCGGTACGATGGCAGCTCGTGGCTCGGTGCGTGACGTCGGTCGTGCTCTCGCTATGCCGTATTCAAATGTAGATAGCGTTGCAAAACTCATTCCTAGCGATATAAATATGACAATCAGTAAAGCTCTTACTATCAGCACGGAGCTTAAGAAAATATACGATACCGACCCTGCTGTGCACAATCTTCTGGATGTTGCTATGTCTATCGAAGGAATGCCACGCCATATCACAATTCATGCAGCAGGTGTTGTTATCACCGACAGACCTGTTTCAGACTATGTACCTCTTTCTAAGAGCGACGACGCTGTTGTGACTCAGTTTACTATGACCACACTCGAGGAACTTGGTCTGCTTAAAATGGACTTTCTTGGACTTCGAAACTTAACGGTTATTAACGACGCAGTTAAGATGATAAACGAAACCGAAGATTTCGATATAAACACTATCCCTGAAGACGACAAAGCTGTCTTTACTATGATGAGTAGCGGTAACTCTGATGGTGTATTTCAGTTTGAAAGTCAGGGAATGAAAAACGTGTTGACGCAGCTTAAACCGACTTCTATCGAAGACCTTATAGCTGTTATTTCTCTATATCGTCCAGGTCCTATGGACAGCATACCGAAGTATATAAATAATCGTCACAATCCGTCACAAATTTCGTATGCTCATCCGCTTTTAGAACCTATCCTGAATGTCACAAACGGCTGTATTGTTTATCAGGAACAGGTTATGCAGATTTTCCGTACTTTAGCTGGCTATTCTCTCGGTCGTGCTGATATTGTTCGTCGTGCAATGAGCAAGAAAAAGCACGATGTAATGGAAAAGGAAAAACAGATTTTTATCCACGGCTTCCTCGATAGTAACGGTAATGTTGAGGTCGAAGGATGCTTGCGTCGTGGTGTTGACGAAAAAACAGCTCTTTCTGTATTTTCACAGATGGAGAGTTTTGCGTCTTATGCGTTTAATAAATCTCACGCTGCAGCGTATGCTAATGTTGCTTATCAGACCGCATACCTGAAATGTCATTATAAGAAACAGTATATGGCTGCACTTTTGTCTTCTGTTTTAGATAACCAGAACAAAATGGCTACTTATATTTCAGAATGCCAGCGACTAGGAGTTCTTGTTTTACCACCTCATGTTAACGAATCACAGGCGTTGTTTACCGTAACTCACGGAAACATCCGTTTCGGACTTACTGCCATTAGGAATCTTGGTAAAAACTTCATCGAATCTTTAGTTGAAGAGAGAAAAGGCGAACCGTTTACATCTTTTTATGATTTTTGTAAGCGTATGAGTCGCCACGGACTAAATATCCGTGCACTAGAGAGTCTTATTAAATGCGGTGCCCTTGATGATCTTGGATACAACCGCAGACAGATGCTGTCTAGTATGAAAACAGTTCTTGACTCGCTTGATTATGATCGTCGTAGAAATGGTTCAGGACAGATGTCGTTTTTTGAACTCTCACAGACAAAAGAAGACACATCTATAGAGATTCCTGATATGCAGGAGTTTGAGTTGATGGAACTTTTGTATATGGAAAAAGAAATGGCGGGTATGTATCTGTCAGGTCACCCGATTGATTCGTACAAAAACTTCGCAAAAGTAACACGCGCAGACAGTATAAATGATATCTTAAGTGGTGAGTTTCCTGACCGCTATCGCGACACAGCAAAAGTGCGTCTTGTTTGTATTGTTACTAAGAATAAGTCACAGATAACGAAGTCTAATCAGATGATGGCTTTCGTAACTGTAGAAGACAGATATGGTAGCGCTGAGCTTATCGTGTTCCCGAAAATCTTGTCTACTTGTTCATCTCAAATTTTTGTGGGCTCTGTTTTAGAGGTTATTGGTACTCTTAATTTTAAAGAAGACGAAGAACCTCGAATTATTGCTGAAAAGATAACAGCGCTTCCGCCTGCTGAAAATCTTAAGGGTTATGTAGATAAAAAATCTGAAGAATCAGAGAAAAAATCATTTGATTTTTCAGATAATAATAAGAAGCTTTACATCAGACTTAAGAACTTAGAATGTAGGGAGTACCTTAAAGTAAAAAATCTTCTTGAGTTGTTCAAAGGTGAAACGCAGGTTGTGTTGTATTTAACGGACTCAGAAAAACGTCTTCTTGCTCCAAAAACTATGTGGGTGAAGCTCAATGAGACACTTTTTAATGAACTTTGCAGAAATGTTGGCGAAGAAAATGTCGTTTTAAAATGATTTATAAATACTTTTTTATGTATTTGTTTTAAACACTTGATTATTTTTATATTTATGTATATAATGTTTATGAGTATTTAGTGGAGGTAATTTATAATGGCTAAATCTATTGCAGTATTAACCAGCGGCGGTGACGCTCCGGGTATGAATGCAGCCGTTCGTTCTGTTGTTCGAGCTGCTATGTACAGAGGTATGAAGGTTATCGGCGTTTTTCGTGGATATAATGGTTTACTTAATAAGGACGTAAAGGAACTCGATCTTCGATCAGTTTCTGATTGCATCAATCGTGGTGGTACTATTCTTTATACTGCTCGTTCTGAGGAGATGAAAACTCCTGAGGGTATCGAGAAAGCTGCTAATAATTGTAAGGAACTCGGCGTTGACGGTCTTGTTGTTATCGGTGGCGATGGTTCTTTCCGTGGTGCTAGAAAGTTATCACTTGCAGGTATTCCTTGTGTTGGTATTCCTGGTACTATCGATAATGATATCTCTTGTTCTGAGTATACAGTCGGTTTTGATACAGCTATGAACACAGCTATGGAGATGGTTGACAAAATCCGTGATACAGCACAGTCACACGACCGTTGCTCTGTTGTTGAAGTTATGGGTCGCCGTTGTGGTGATATCGCTTTACAGACTGGTATCGCTTGTGGTGCTACTTCAATCCTCGTTCCTGAAATCGAGTTTGATATCGAACGCGACGTTATTTCTAAGATTTACGAGCAGAAATCAACAGGTAAAAAGCACTTTATCATCGTTGTAGCTGAAGGTGTTGGCGGAGTTGAAGATCTCGCTAAGTATATCGAGAAACGTACAGGTATCGAAACACGTGCTACTATTTTAGGTCACGTTCAGCGTGGTGGTTCTCCAACACTTAGAGATCGTGTTATCGCTACAGCTATGGGTGCTGACGCTGTCAGATTACTCGAAAAGGGTATCGGTAACCGTGTTATCGCACTTAAAGACGGTAGAACTGTTGATTACGATATCTTAGAAGCGCTCGAAATGAAGCGTGAGTTTGATAACGAGCTTTATCAGACAGCAATGGAAGTTTCTATCTAATATCGTTTTGTCGAAGGCACAATGTATTTTTGCGTTGTGCCTTTCTTAGTAAGGGAATGGCTATGATAAATTATTTTTACAATATTGCTATAAAGGGCGATGAGTGTGATTTTTACACCGATGTTCTGACTAGTGTAAGAAAAGACTATATTACAAGTAAAGTTAAGCAAAAGGGTAAAATTGCTCAGAATAGTGACGGCGATACTGTTTTTTACGAGTTTTGTATCGATAAAAATAAGCCTATGAAGTGGAATGTCAGCGACGATAGAACAATCATTTCTGATGTGAAGAATGTCGAAGATGATAAGTATTTTGTTAACTACTATGCTGATGATGGTGTTTCAAAAACTCTTACTTTCAGTAAGTACCATACTTTACTTAAGGTTGAATATTTTAATGTAGCTACCTCTCAGGTCCCTACTTATGTGTTAGAGCCTAGAAAGAATAAAAACGATTTGTGTCTTCTTTTTAGTAAAAAGAGTAGCTATCTCAAAACTATTTTATATCCTATGCCTGAAATAAAGGACGAGTATATCGCTGAAATAGTAGATAGTGAGTTTGAGGATTATACTGCAGTAGCTTCTACTAACATCGGTGTTGTTAAGTTCCTTAGCGAAGAACAGCTTAGTGCTTTTGAAGAGTTTTTGTTGAAGGTGGAGGAACGAAAGGCTAATGAATTTGTTCCTGAAAGTTTTATTGACGAGGCTGACGCTGTTTTGGCTATGAAACTTAATCCGAAAGATTTCAACATCCGAAAGAATCTTGCTCAGAGTGTTGATATTACACAGGCTCAGGAGTTTTCGCTCGACGCTGATGAAGAAATCGCTAAGATTACAGGTGAGTTTAGTGACAGTAGTGAAAAAGATGTTGTTGAATCTGTTGTAATAGAAACTGTTGATGAGATAATGCAGCCTGTTTCTGATATAACTGAACTGGAAGTGCGTGAATTCAATGAAGAAATTACTGAAGATACAGATATGATAGAATCAGTCGAGGTGATTGAAGAGTCTGAGCTTTTTGAGACTATTGAAGAGCCTGATATCTACGAAGATGATGCTTTAGAAATTGAACCTGAGGTAGAAGCTGTAGAGGAAGCTATTGAGGAAGATTTAACTTCAACTTTGATTCCTGAAGAAACTTTTGATTTTTCTGATATGGAAGACTCTTCTTTTGAGGTAGCTCCTGAAACACCAGCTGACGCTGTTATTGAGAGTGCAAACACATCATATTTCTACTATGGCGATCTTGATGATGATGGTGTGCGAAACGGCTATGGACGTACTTGTACTGACAATAATCGTACTGCTTATGAGGGTGAATATAAGGACAACAAGCGTGACGGCAAAGGTGCTTACTATTATAAAGACGGCACACTTTGCTACTACGGCGAATGGAAGAACAACAAACGTGAAGGTTTTGGCGTGGGTGTAAGCTCGTTTGATAAGAGCGTTCACGTCGGAAAGTTTGTGGAAAACAAACCTGTCGACGATGGTGTCCGCTTTAACAAAGACGGTGAAGTTTCTTTTGTAAAACGTGTTCTGTCTAATGGTGTGGCAGTTGTTATTTCCTTTGATGGTGATAAAATGACCGTCACTAAGTACAATAGTGAAGGAGAAGTTATCTCCGAAAACACATCAAATTTAATGTATTTTTAGTGTAAAGTAATATTTACCTGAAAAATTGCTCATAATATTACCGTTCCTTATTGGAGCGGTAATTTTTTTGAGGTGATATTATGAGAAAAATTTTATCCGTATTATTATGTGTTTTAATGCTTTGTGCGGTACTTTGTGGTTGCGGTGGCAACGACAGCGTTTCTGAGATGGCTACCGACGCTATGTCAGAAGCAGAGTCTGCAGTAGACGGATTCGTCAGCGATGGTGATGGACATATCGGTAACGAAACAACAACACCTACTGATAACACTGATGATATGAATAGTGAAAATTCAACAGAGAAATCAACAAATAACGATAGTGGGACCGGTAACAACGAACAGTCAACATCACAGCCAATAATGTAAGAAAAGCGCAGGGGAGTTTCCTGCGCTTTACATATTTATACTACCTTTTCAAGGTCTGCTTTTAGTCTCTTGATTATTTTCTTTTCAAGTCGGGAGATGTACGATTGAGATATTCCTAGTAAATCAGCAACCTGCTTTTGGGTGTGCTCCTTGTTTCCGTTTAATCCGAAACGAAGTTCCATAATCATAGCCTCACGTGTGTTGAGTTTTGATACTGCTTCAAGTAGTAAATTGCATTCGAGTTCTTGTTCTATATCACGATTTATTATATCACTGTCACTACCAAGTACATCGCACAGTAACAGTTCGTTTCCGTCCCAATCTATGTTTAGTGGCTCTTCAATAGATACTTCGTTTCTTCTTTGAGACGCTTTTCTAAGAAACATCAGTATTTCGTTTTCTATACAACGAGATGCGTACGTCGCGAATTTTATGTTTCTGTCTGCTGAAAAAGTATTAACCGCTTTAATTAAACCGATTGTTCCAATTGATATCAGATCTTCTATATTAATATTTGTGTTTTCAAATTTTTTGGCGATATATACGACTAATCTCAGATTATGAACAATCAGTTTGTCTCTGGCGGACTCGTCACCGTTTTGAAGTTTGAGTAGTACATCGTTTTCTTCGTTTTTACTTAGTGGAGGGGGTAGGGTGAAAGTACCGCTAACGTAAAAAACAGAGTTTCTTTTGAAAAAATATTTAATTTTGCACAGTAATACAAGTAAAAAGTTCATTTTCTCACCTTAATATTTCAGAATTTATTATTGCTTTAACGCTGTTATCGATAAACCCATCAAATACAGCGATATATACTTCTTTGTTGATTTCTTTGTTGTCTATGTAAACTTTGTTCGCTTTAACAGCATACATCATAGAGTTGTTGCCGAGAACGTGATAGGGTATGATCCTTGGTTTTGATAATTCCAAATCTTTTAAAATAGATTTTTCTGCAATAATAAC
>JAFOED010000106.1 GCA_017380355.1 Ruminococcus sp.
CTGTGAAACAATCCCTCCACCACTAATCGTGGTCCTTTTTGCACCCTTTTGTCGCTTTGCGACATTTCCCCTGACAGTGGAATCATTCTTTACACAAGGGAGGCTTATATTATCTTTCATTTTATGAGTAGCAGTAACGGACGCACGGCTGACAGGCCAACAAAAAGCGCACTTGTGCGCCGCCAGTAGTATAAGGGTTATACCCGAAAATGAAATACCCCCTGTTTTACAGGGGGATACTTATTATGGTAAAGTTACCTTATAGTGTAGTTCAAAAAGTAATTAGTTCACAAAACGATTAAATAACCTATCTTCTGTGAAGAAAGATTCTTTGCATAAAAAAAGTCCGTATCGTTATGATACGGGCTTAATTTATTATCTTAATTATTTCTGATGTCATCTAAGATATCATCGATGATTTCGTCTGTAGGTTTGTTTTCATCTTCGTGAACCAATGGTGCACTTTTCTTATTCTTTTTCTTAAAAATAAGGAGTTTTGAGAAGATATAGTTTAAAATAACAACGATAATGCTGACCGTTATCTTAGCGATCATACCATCAATGCCGAAAATCGGTTGAGCAATCACGACGAAGATTTTTGCTAAAAATCCGTCTGCTCCGCTTTGCGCACAATTTTCACCGATTTTAAGAAGAAGAGGAAGACCAAACCATTCGATAAAACCTGTAGCTATACGTGATGAAAAGTAAAGCCCGAGTTCTTTAAGTGCAATGGTTGGTTTCCACGATTTGCTTTCGAACACCCAGATTTTGTTGGTGATAAAAGCGAAAAGCACAGCACAAAACCAAGATAAAACATTTGATGTGGTGGTGTGCTCTATAGTAATTCCCAAAAAGCTTAAAGTTGGGATAATGCTTTCGAATATTGCATAACTGAGGAAAGATACAACAGTTGTTCCCACACCGAAAATGAGATACAAAATTATCTCATGATATTTATTCCATAAATTTTTTATCATTAGAACCCCCTAAAGCGATCTCAATAGTATCTTTATTAAAATCAGAAGTCAAAATCGTCTTCAGGCTCGTCGTCTAAATTACTCTCGCTTGCGATGTAGATAGGACGGTTTTTAGTTTCTGTGAAAATTCTGCCGATATACTCACCTAAAACACCGATAGAAAGCTCGATAATACCGCCGAGGAAAAGCAGTGAGCATAAAAGTGTCGGATAACCCGCAGCTTCTACACCGAAGAATATCTTCTGAATAACAGTAATAAGAATACCGATGAATGAAATAATAGAGATGATAAAGCCGACAACAGCGATGAAACGAAGCGGTGTGATAGAAAATGCAGTAATACCGTCAAGTGCATACTTGAAAAGTCCCCACATACTCCATTTTGTTGTGCCGACTGTACGCTCAACGTTTTTGTATTCAATCCACTTTGTCTTAAATCCAACCCAACAGAAAATACCTTTCGAGAAACGCTGAACTTCAGAAAGCTCCATAATAGCGTTAACCATTTTGCGGCTCATAATACGGTAGTCAACCGCACCGTCAGGCATTTTAACGTCGGAGATGTTATTCTGGAAAGAGAAGAAAATTTTTGACACAAGCTGTCTTAACTTGCTTTCACCTGTCTGTTTTGCTCTGTAAAGCGCACAGCAGTCGTTTCCTTCTTCGATACCCTCGATCATCTGTGGGAACATTGCAGGTGGATGCTGTAAATCCGCGTCCATAACGATAACGTAATCAGCGGTAGAGTTTTTAAGACCTGCGTACATCGCAGACTCTTTACCGAAATTACGCGAGAAAGAAATGTACTTAACGTTTAAAAATCTCGAAGCAAGAGTTTTCAGTACCTCTAAAGTCTTGTCCTTACTGCCGTCGTTTACGAAAATATATCTGAATCTGTAGTCAGGGATAGTGTCGATAACTGCGTTGGTTTCTTTCACAAAAAGCGGAAGAACTTCCTCTTCGTTATAGCATGGTACAATTATATCTATAGTTTTCATAAAATCACCTCATTAACCAGAATAATTATACCAACTACAGGCTCAAATGTCTATTATTTTATAGGATTTTTAAGAATATTTTAAAATTTTTTCAAAATAGTGTTTACCTTATGAAAATTTGTGGTAAAATCTATAATGAATAATTATGTGGAGGTAAATTATGTCCGCAAGAAAACATATTAAAACTACAAAAACTGCGAAAAGACCGCAGTGGTGCAATTTTGTAGACCCAGCTGATAACAGCGGTTGGTTTATGCGCAATTTATGGTTCTTTGTTGCGTTTTTTGTACCATTCTTGCTTTTGTATGGCGTTTTCGCAGGAGCTAAGGTTGCCCCTTTTGGTGACCAACAGATTCTTGCCACAGACTTGTGGCACCAGTACTATCCGTTTTTAGTTGATTTTCAGGACAAGCTGCAGGAAGGCGGCTCTCTTTTATGGACTTGGAAATCAGGCGGCGGTACTAACTACATAGCGCTTATGTCGTACTATCTCGCAAGTCCGCTGAACTTCCTTTCTGTTTTTGTTCCTGCTCAGTATCTCAGAGAGTTTCTGACAGTAATCACTTGTATGAAAGTCGGCTTTGCTGGATTGTTTTTCTCACAGTTTTTGAGAATTGTATTCAAAAGACGAGATATTTCGGTTGCGGCTTTTGGCACAATGTATGCACTGTGTGCGTTTGTTCTGGGTTATTACTGGAATATTATCTGGCTTGATACTTTCGCACTTTTACCACTTGTTGTTGCTGGTACAATTGCACTTCTTAGAGATAATAAGTTCACTCTTTATGTTATTGCGCTTGCACTTTCGGTACTTGCAAACTACTATATTGGTCTCTTTACCTGTATTTTCGTTGTTATCGTGTGCATTTCGTACAGTATTATCGAGTTCAAGAGCTTTAAGAAGCTTATTCTCGACTTTTTGAAGATGCTCGGCTTCTCTTCGCTTGGTGTAGGTATTACTGCGATACTTACTGTACCTACTGCGATTGCGCTTCAGTCGACATATTCTGCTGTTAATAAATTCCCAACAACTTATGCGATTAATATCGGCCCTACTGCAGATTTAAAGGGTACACTCCAGGCAATTGTCGAAGTTGTTTCAAATATGATTGCTTTTGTTGAGCCGACAGAGAAACAGGGATTACCGAATATTTACTGCGGTGTTATCGCACTTGTACTCGGTGCACTCTACTTCACTTGCTCAAAAATCAAAATCCGTGAGCGTATCGCGGCTGGTGTTACACTTTTATTCTTTATTTTAAGCTTTATTATCAGACAGCTTGACTATATCTGGCACGGCTTCCACTTCACAAATATGATTCCTTACAGATTTGCTTTTCTGTTCTCGTTTGTGTTAGTTGTGATGGCGTTCAGAGTGTTTATGTACATAAAAGACATCAAACTGTATCAGATTTTTATTGCGCTTGTTCCTGTTATTCTTGTAATTGTGTGTGCGTATACTGTAGAGAAGAAAGACGCACTCGAGAATTCGGTCGAGCCTAAGTACTGGCCTGTTATTGCTACTATCTTTTTAGTAGTTCTAATCACAATATGGCTGATTCTCTTCGTTACAAAAGCTGTGCCTAAAGAAGCGCTTGCACTCGCACTCGCACTTGTGTGCTTTGCAGAAGCAGGATGCTCTGCTTACGTCGGCGTTAAGACTGTTGGTGTTACAACAACAACATCTTATCCATTAGGCACTACCGACACTCTTGCTATGGTAGAAACGATAGATACTATAGAAGCAGGAAATGAAGATCTCTTCCGTAGCGAAGTTACTAAGTACCACACACTTAACGATAATGCTCTTATCGGTATTGATGGTATCTCGATGTTCAGCTCAGTTGTTAATAGTGATGTTACTACTTATATGGAGAAATTCGGTATCTGCGGATGGGTATCCAGTAACCGTTATACATATCAGGAGAGCTCTCCGTTCACAAACGTGATGCTGAACTTGAAATATCTTATCTCACCTAAGGGATACTTCCTCGATACCGAACATAACTCACTTGTTGACCAGTCGGGTACTGTTAAGTTGCTCAAAAACGATTACTATATTCCTCAGGGCTTTATGGTTAAAGAGGATTTGCTTAACTTCAGTATAGAATATTCAAGTGCGAATCCGTTTGATAACCAGAACGAGATTTTCAGACTTGCGACAGGTCTTGACGGTAATCTTTACGAACAGTTAGAGGTTGTAACACAGGGTCACACTAACTCTGAAAAGTTCAAAGTAACAAAGAATGCTTACGGCAGCTACTCATTCAACGTTATCGACAGTACAGAAAAGCCTCACTTTAAATATAACTATACTGCTCCGTATGACGGCACAGCATACGCTTATTTCTCTTGTACTCAGGTTGATAATGCTGACGTGAGAGTAAACGATAACACAGTAATCACTGATTACGTAAAGCGTCCGTATATTATGCAGATGGGTACAGTAGATGAGGGAGATAAGCTCTCTGTTTACGCTGACTTAAAAGACGGTTATGCTACATCTGGCAGTGCTAACGTGTATTGCAATATGTTCAACGAAGAGCTCTTTAAACAGGGCGTTGAAATTCTTTCACAGAGCACAATGAAATGCACAAAGAGCACAGATACTTGTGTAGAGGGTACAATCGACGTTAAAGAAGACGGATTGTTCTACACATCTATTTCTTACGATAAGGGCTGGAAAGCTTATGTCGATGGTGAAGAAGTTGAAATCACTCCTATTTGTGACGCACTTGTTGCACTCAAGCTCACAGAAGGTCACCACGAAATCGTGCTTAAATATTGTCCACAGGGCTTTATGTTAGGCGTGGGTGTAAGCTTAGGCTCAATTATCCTGCTCGCAGGTTTAGCGTTGCTTAGCAAGAAAACACGCTTTATGAAAAAGCGCGAAGAAGAAACAGTAGAAGAAAAGTAATATAAACATAAAAACAGCCCGAGTGATTGCTACACTCGGGCTGTTTATTTATAAATTTGTGTTAATTAAAAATCGAATTCTTCAGGGGACTCTTCGTCGTCATTTACGTAAGCTTTGAAGTCGTTGATTTTGTCCTTTGCTTTGTCAGCAAAGTCAGATGCTACTTCTTTAGCTTTAGTCTTTGTTTTCTGTGAGAACTCCTGAGCTTTAGCTTTTGTTTTATCTGAAATCTCACTAGCCTTAGCTTTTGTTTTTGTGCTGATTTCTTCTGTCTTATCTGTGATAGCCTGCTTGATTTTATCTGTGTTCTCGCTACTTAAAGTGATGTTGTCACTCTGTGTGATGAGCTCGAAATATCTGCGGGATGCCTTGTCGATGCGGATTGAAGTCTTCTCTACTACTACACAAGTATCAGGATCAAGAGCTTCTGCTAAGTCTTTGTGGTTATCGTAGAAGAGCTTACCAAGTTCCATGTAAGCCTGGTTTCTTCTTTCTGTGTCACTTTTGATAACCTGCTTGATGCGAACAGCCTTAGCTTTGAGTCTTGCTTTCTCAACTACAGATGATGTAACATCTGTCACAGCGTCGGCAGTAAGTTTGACAGTAGATTTTATATCATTAGTAAAAGACATAATAGTACCTCCTAGGAATATTCATACTTATACTATATATTATCGCAGATTGTAAAGATAAAATCAACTACTATTTTTTCTTGTAAACTTTACTTTTTCTTGATATAATGAAGTTACCTTGTAAAAGGAGATGATTTTGTGTCCAATGTTATATCTAAAGAGGTTGCGTGCCCTAACTGTAACGAGATTACAAATGCGCACCTGTATATCAGCATAAACGCGACCAATGACCCGCAATTCAGAGAAGAACTATTAAGCGAAAATCTGCTTAAGTGGAAGTGCGAAAACTGTGGTTTCGAAGGAAGATTCACTTATCCGCTTCTTTATAATGATATGAAACGCAGATTTATGATATATCTCATTCCTCAGATAGACAGATTCCAGCTTGAGGACAGATCACTCGAGGATGATTATCGCAACTTAAAGGGTATTACTAAACGTATTACTCCGGACTTCAACTCTTTTAAAGAAAAGGTTTTTATTTTTGAATCAGGACTCGACGATATGGCTGTTGAGCTGACGAAACTCGCTGTTAGCGAAACTGTCGCCAGAAAACACAATCTCCCGAAAGTCGAAGAGGGTTATCTTTCGATGTATAACCGCGAGACAAACACTATGGGATTTACTTTCTTCGTAGGAGATAAGCACGAGCCGTATGTTCAGTCTGCTCGTCTTGAGGTTTATGGCCGCTCTGCACGTATTGTGTCACAGGTCGGCGCTAATGATAAAAAACTCTCGGGATTTTTAAAAATCGATCGTGAGTGGGCGGAAAACACTCTTTTCCGCTACAAAAGACATAACGAAAAAGATAAAAAATAAAACTAAGGCAGCTTAAATAATTAAGCTGCCTTTTCTTATTTCTTCATTTCGAGCGTTTCGGTGTCAAAAATATACTCGTTGCCCTGAAAATCTGACAAAAAGTATGTGTGAGTGGATACGATAGAGTACCTGTCGATACTGCGGAACATCTTGAAAGTTTCATCTGTACACTCTATTTCGCCGTACTCGTCGAAAAAAGTTGATGAGTAGTCTTTTATCTTCAGAGAGTCGACTTCTCGCTCTTTTGTTGTTTTGCCAAAGTGGTTTAATTGTGCGTAGTCCTCTTCGCTTCTGTCCCACGCAACATCACAGGTGTAGAACTTATCGTTATATTTAAAGATGTTCCACATATGTGCCTCACCCTGGTCACGACACGGACCGTAAACACAGAAGCAGTCGATATCGAGCTGTAAAAGCGCAAATCGCAGAGTGTATGCAAAGCCATAGCATACGCTCGAGCTGTTTTTCAAAGCCAGATAAATCTCGTCATCTGGATACTGAAAAAGAGGAGATTCGAGCTCCATATCCTTTGTACGGCTGTGGTCGTATGTCATTTCGCGTGCAACTGCAGCGTAAACGTTTAAGATTTTGTCGAGAGTGTTGTCGTTTTCACTTGCGTTGGAGTTTACAATTTTCAGAAACTTATCGTCGATGAAAGAGAGCATTTTGTTTTGCTGTTCTTCGTTGTAAGCATAAGTGAAATCGACACTATTGGCAGATAAGTTGTAGTCATCAATAAAGAAGAAGTACGGACTTTGTTTGAGTAAATCGAGGTAGTATTCGTTTTGCTCTTTACTGTCGGAGAGATTTATTTTGCTTTCGCGGTCGAGCATACCCTCCATAAGCATTTTGTAGTGCGCTTTGTCTTCCTCACTCATATGTAGCTCGTCATCAGGCTCAACGACACAGTGGTCTATTTCTTCAATTATCATATAGCCTGCAGTTTCAGGTTCTGTGGGTGTAGTGGGTTGTGGCGTTGTGTCGGTATTTGTGCACGAACATAGCAAAAGTAGCACAAGAGCGAGTGCCACAGCAATAGTTTTTCTCATTTTATGTCCTTTATTTTAAACAGTTTAATTGCGTTTTTATACATAATTTTATCGTAGGTTTCTTTGCTTACCATATCTTTGAACTCATTAAAGTAACTCTGGTACAAGCTACGGTCGCCTGTACGGTTTGTGAGATAGGTGTCTTTTCCGTCGATAGGCGCGTCAGAGCCGAAGACGATTTTGTCGTCCCCGCAGATTTCTAAAAATCTCATAGTACTTTCTACACTTACCCACGTTGTATCACCGTAGAGATTAGGCAGTTCTTTCCATGACCGTTGAGCGTTCCGGCC
>JAFOED010000107.1 GCA_017380355.1 Ruminococcus sp.
ATCTAAAGGAGCGAGTACTATGCAAAAACTTAGGAGATTTATTACAATGCTTTTGATTTCACTTTCTTTATTTGGTTTAACTGCGTGCAACAATGTCGAAGATAACGTAGAAACTGTACCCGTTGCAACAACTGCTACTCTTTCTTACGAACAGATAAACGCAGAAAAAGCAAAGGAGATTATGGACAGCGGTGTGGACTATATTATTATAGACTCAAGAACTGATGAAGAGTTTTCACAGGGGCATATAGAGGGTGCTATTCTCATCCCTGAGTACGAAATAGCGCAGAGGGCTGAAACTGAGCTTCCTGATAAAGACGCTTTGATTTTAGTTTACTGTCGAAGTGGACGACGAAGCAAAATCGCTTCTGCTGAGCTTGTGAAATTAGGCTATACTAACGTAAAAGAGTTTGGCGGTATTATCGATTGGCCGTATGAAATTGTGCAATAAATTTTGATAACATAAAGGAAGAAGTAAAAAATGGAACTTGAAAAGTTTTTCAGAAGTGTTATAGAAGCTGACCGTGCGCCTGTCGTTATTTGTGATTTAGAACACAATGTTGTGTATATGAATTCTGCTTCAATCGATATTTATCACACCTGTCTTACAGGCAAGAGCATAAGAGAGTGTCATAATGCGGATTCTAATGCTAAAATCGACAAAGTGGTTGCGTGGTTTTCAAAAAGTAAGGACAACAACATTGTCCACACTTTTTATAGCGAGAAAGAAAACAAAGATGTATATATGGTCGCCTTGCGTGACGAAACGGGCGAGCTCATAGGCTACTATGAAAAGCACGAATCAAGAAACATAGAGACAGAAAAAACATATGTGCTGGAATAATAAAGTTTTAGACAAAAAAGGAGAGCAATATGAACTTCAGAGAAATTGCAGAAAACAGGCAGTCGTGCCGAGCATATAACAGTGAGCGTATGGTAGAGAAAGAAAAGCTCGACGCTATTTTAGAAGTAGCGAGACTTTCTCCGTCCGCTTGCAACGGACAGCCGTATCATATCACAGTTTGTACAGGCGAGGTTGCAAAAAAAGTTGCAAAAGCTACACAGGGAATGGGAATTAACAAATTCGCTCCTGACGCACCAGTACTACTCGTAATTTCCGAGAAGCCTTACGTGAAAACAGCAGCACTAGGTGCAAAAAGAAAAAATAACGACTATCGCTCAATGGATATCGGAATCCTGTCTGCGTATATAACGTGTGAAGCGACTGCACAGGGTTTAGGTAGTTGTATTTTAGGTTGGCTTGATGATAAAAAAATCCGCGAGCTCTGTAATCTCGACGGCACAGTACGACTTGTTATTACTATAGGTTATGCAAAGGACGACGACAAACTCCGCACTAAAAAGCGTAAGGATATAGAAGAGCTCGTAAGCTTTGTTGAGTGAATCTGAAGAAAATATAAGACTTTCGTGTTATCTGCTGTCGGTTTTTTAAAGCAATAATTGATATATTTTTTAAGGGCAATGTTATATTGCCCTTTTTATTTGCGGTGATTTCGGGTGTTTAAAAAAATTTCTGAAATATTAAATTATTTAAGGATTATTTAATAATTTAAGTTCTATAATGTAGCCAATGAAGGAAATTTCAGCAAAAAAATAAAACAAATTTACAGGAGAGATTATTATGAAAGAAATTATTTTAGTTACAGTATTAGTTGTAGTTTTAGTGTCATTAGTCGGATGTTTAGTAGGTTGTACGAGTGGTACTGCTACTTTTGGTGAAACCAAAACATATGATGTTGCATCAAATATCAAATCGTTAGATATCAGAATTGGCGCTGCTGATTTTACAATCGTGCACGGTGATAAGTTCTCTGTTGAAAGCAATCTGAAGAATCTCACAGTTACAGACGAGGACGGCGTGCTTAAGGTTGTTGAAAAAACAAGAAATACGGTTAACTATATGGACGCAAAGCTTAAAGTGTGCATCCCAGAAAATATGGTATTCGAGAATGTATCTATCAAAACAGGTGCAGCAAAGTTAACTGCACAGTCAATTTCTGCAGACTCTGTAGATCTTAAGTTAGGTGCAGGTCAGGTACAGTTTGACAACATCGAAGCAAAAGAAAACATCAGCATTAAGGGTGGCGCAGGACAGATTAGCGTATTAGACGGCGACCTTAATAACCTTAACCTTGAATTAGGTGTTGGACAGTTTGATATGACAGCTAAGTTAGTTGGTGAAAGTAACTTGAAGTTTGGCGTAGGTGAGTCTGCGCTAACGCTCAAAGGTAGCAAAGACGACTACAGATTCGATATCAAAAATGGTGTAGGCGCAATTACTATCGACGGTAATAAATCCGCAGCTTTCGTCTCAAATGGTGGAGACGGCGAAAACCTCGTGAAGATTAATGGTGGTGTAGGCGCAACTGATATTACATTTGAGTAGTAATATTGTAGATTTAGTAGTAAGCACTTGTTATATTTTTGGTGATAGTGTGTTCCTTGGCAACGGTGTCAGCAATCAATGAGGGGTATTATACAAGAATAGGTAGAGAAATCTTTTAACAAGAAATCCCAATTTGGCGATCAAAAGTTAATAAACTAAAGTCAATGCAACAGTGCTAGTTCGTGCTGTTGCATTTTTGCTTTGAAGAGCATTGGTTGAGCTTTCAGGTTTAGTGTGTTACAATTAGTTCGTTATAGTTTAATTCGACGAGGTTATTATCGGTGGAGGAACTAAGTAATATTTTACGTGTTCATATAATTAAATAATAAAAAACTATTGACTTTGACGTTGCGTTATACTTTATACTCTTTTTTAGAGAGGTGATTTTTGTGAAGATGCATATCAAAGAATTCGCAAAGCTTTGTGGAGTTAGCGTGCGTACACTCCATTATTACGATGAAATCTGTCTGTTGAAACCTGCCTTTGTTGACGAACAAAACAACTATCGGTTTTATGACGAAAAATCTCTTATGCGTATACAGGAGATTTTGTTTTTCAAAGAGCTCGATTTCCCGCTTAAAAGCATTTCAGAAATTCTATCCTCTCCTGACTACGATAAACAAAAAGCTCTAAAAGAGCAGAGAAAACTTTTGATTCTCAAAAAGCAACGTTTAGAGAGAATTATCGATGCTCTTGATAATGCCCAGAAAGGAAAGATTACAATGAACGCATTTGATAACAACGATTACGATACTGCTCGTAAACAGTACGAAATTGAAGCAAAAGAACGCTACGGAAAAACAGATGCATATAAAGAACACGAGCAAAAAACTTCAAGTTACAGTAAGGATAAATGGCAACAGGTTAATGACGGACTAAACGCAGTATTAGCTCAATTTGCCGAGTGTCTGCAAAGTGGACAAGCACCTGACTGCGATGAAGCTCAATCTCTTGTTAAAAACCTGCAAAACTATATCACAGAGAATTTCTACACCTGCACTAACGAGATTCTCAAAGGCTTAGGACAGATGTATGTCGCAGACGAACGCTTCAAAGAAAACATCGATAAACACTTTGAGGGCACTGCTCAGTTTATAAGCAAAGCAATAGAAATCTACTGCAAATAAAATAAAAATACAACAGCCGATGAGGGGACAAAATGTTTTACATTACATACACCCAGATGGTAATAGCTATCAGTTTAGCTTGGGTTATCATCAGAGCAATCTGCTCAGTTAAAAACAGAAAATTTGATATAAAACGAGAGCTACAGCTATTGCTTGTTTATGTCTGCATTGTGGTGGTAGCACGCTTTACTTTCTTTCCTTTTTCAAAGGTGGACGGCGTGATTCAACCTCTTGTTCTGGATACAGCAAAAATATGGCCGTTTCGGGTGAATTTCGTTCCGTTTGTACATATGACTGACTATCCGACCAAAGGTGAAATTCTGCTGAACTTTATCGGTAACACCGCTATGTTCATTCCGCTTGGCATAGTCTGGCCTAGTGTGTTCAAAAAGCTTGATACACATCTGAAAGTAATCGGTGCAGGCTTTGGTTTTTCGCTTATAATCGAGATTTTACAGCTTCCGTTCTTTGACCGAGTGAGCGATGTAGATGACCTGATTCTCAACACTCTCGGATTCCTGATTGGTTACGGGATATATCTTCTTGTAAAAACGCTTAGTACAAGAAAACACAATAAATGAATAATTACAAAGCCGATGAGAGTTTGAATTCTCATCGGCTGTTTTTTTGAATGTAAAATAAATTTAATTTTATTCTAAACTTATTTTGACTTTATTAAATAACTCAAAATAAGTATTCGAAATGCTTTCAAAATTTCCTGCAAAAATTCTGGAAGTGGGACAAACTGTGGTCGTCCTAGTTTTTTCAGCAAATATGTGCTGTGCGTTTTCTAGTGAAAATCGAGTGCTTTTAAAAACAAAAAATGCCCGAAAATGGCTTTGTTAAGCCGTTTTTTGGCAAACAAAAAACCGACCTGTATAGGTCGGTTTGTGGTCGAGGTGACAGGACTTGAACCTGCGGCATCCTGGTCCCAAACCAGGCACTCTACCAAACTGAGTTACACCTCGAAAGTGTGTCATTTTGTGACAGCTCCGTTATTATAACCGAAAAAAATTCATTTGTCAATAGTAAATTTACACTTCTTTCTACTTGTCTTTTGTAAAAAAAGCAATTATAATTGTTTTTGTATGGATTTTTATTAGAAAAACGTTGATTTTTGTCAGAATTTGGAGATTTTTTTATGCGCAAAAGACCTTTAATTGCATTTTCTTCCTTGCTCGTTTGTTTATTTGTGATTTTTTGTTCTGTTTTATCTGTCGGAGCTATTGACGACAAATATACTATAGACGAGCTTGGGTTATCTATAAAATTACCGAAAGAATACACGGTTGTCACCCGTACAACAGAGTCTGGTGATGAAGCATTCAAAAAGCTTAATCTTGATTATAACGAAACGATGACCGCGTTTACTGCGGCTAACATCTATCTGCAGGGCGTCAGCGACGATGGAATATTGAAAATCACGCTGACTCAGACCAGTGACAAGAACAGTCAGGCTATCAACAACTATTCAGATTTAAGTTCTGCTGAACGCAAAACCGTACTTGACGCTTTCTTGTCAGATCAGATGTATACTTCAGGTACTGAAGTAAAGCACAATGGCAATATCTATTTTGACCTTAATTTTGCTCAGAAGACCCGTTCTGGTACTATTTACGGTTACCAATGTCATACTGTTGTAAACGGTATGAACATAAACCTCACTATGCAGAAGAGCAAAGAACAGCTTACTGCTGATGAGATTAAGGTAGCTGTCAACGTTGCTAATAGCATCAATTTCCACAAAATAAAGCGTAACTCAGGACTCGCGTTTGATTGGTGGAGAATCCTTTTATGGATTTTAGTTCTTGTTGCGTGTGCGCTTATTGCCCACTATCTGTATAAATTCTACACAAATATGAAAAAACAGAAGGCACAGGAGAGAAGAAGTCGAAAGCGTCAGGTGGAAAGATCTGTTATGTCCGAAGAAGACAGACTTATCGAGGATCTGCCAAAGGAATCGTACAGCCGTTCACAGGCATTGTTTGACGATTTAGGTATCGATGACGACGATTTTATGACTTTAGATGAAATGCTCGGTTATGATACAGAAGATTACCACAGCCGTGCGAATACTGACCTCGATTCTTTTAATATCGACGTCAAGTCTAAAGATTCCACTCAAGGCGTTTCATTCTTTGAGGATGAGGGCGAGAATATCGACAATAAGCCTGACTATTTTGAGGACTTCTTTGCAAAAGAAGAAGAGTCCCGACCTGTTACCACACGTGCTGCAAGCTCGGTTTTACTTAACGTAAAGACGTTTTTCAGACATTTAAAATATTTTAGCAAAAATCTCTATTCTTCAGTTTCAAAAAAGGTGAAAAATCTGTTTAACAGACGATGATTTTAGCGCTTTAATACATTATCACTAAAAATTGTCAGAATATTGATTAAATTTGTAGTATTCTGACGCAACTTTGTTATTGATTTAACGAGAATTTTGGAATATAATAATAGGTATAAAATTTTTCAGTATTATTACTGTTCATGTAAGGAGATATTATTATGAGTAGAGTTTACAATTTTTCAGCAGGTCCATCTATGCTTCCTGAAGCAGTTCTCAAAAGAGCTGCAGAAGAGATGCTCGATTACCAGGGCAGCGGCCAGTCAGTAATGGAGATGTCACACAGAAGCAAGGTGTACGATTCAATTATCAAAGAAGCTGAGGCACTCTTACGCGAGGTTATGAACATTCCTGATAACTACAAAGTACTTTTCCTTCAGGGCGGTGCTTCTTCACAGTTCGCTATGGTTCCACTCAACCTCTTCAATAAGAGCAAGAAGGCTGACTACGTAATTACAGGTCAGTGGGCTAAGAAAGCTTTCCAGGAAGCTAAGAAGTACGGCGAGCCAAAGGCTATCGCTTCTTCAGAAGATAAGACATACTCTTACATTCCAAAGCTTAACAAAGCAGACTTCACTCCAGATGCAGATTACTTCTACATCTGTGTAAACAACACAATCTACGGTACACTTTACCATGAACTTCCAGACACAGGCAACGTTCCACTCATTGGTGATATTTCATCATGTGTACTTTCAGAGCCAATCGACGTTTCTAAGTTCGGTATCTTACTTGCTGGTGCTCAGAAGAACATGGGTCCTGCTGGTGTTACTATCGCAATTGTCAGAGAAGACCTCATCGGTAACGCTATGGACATCACACCTACAATGTTTGACTACAAAGTTCACGCTGACAACGATTCAATGTACAACACACCACCATGTTACACAATCTACATGGTTAAGCTCGTTCTCGAGTGGATCAAGAACGACATCGGCGGTCTCGAGAAGATGAAGGAATTAAACGAGAAGAAAGCTAAGCTCCTCTACGATTTCCTTGACAACTCAAAGCTTTTCAAGGGTACAGTAGTTCCTGAGGACCGTTCACTTATGAACGTACCATTTATCACAGGTAACGACGAGCTCGACGCTAAGTTTGTAAAAGAGTCTACTGCTGCTGGTTTTGTTAACCTTAAGGGTCACCGCAGTGTTGGTGGTATGCGTGCTTCTATCTACAACGCTATGCCATATGAGGGCGTTGAGAAGCTCGTAGAGTTCATGAAGAAATTCGAAGAAGAAAACGCATAAGCATTACATAAACAGATATTAAGTAAAGAAGGTTTTTACTATGTTCAATATTCTTAAACTCAACAAAATTGCTGAAATCGGCACAAGCCGTCTTGGTGATAACTATAACTGTGTAGACGAATGTGCTACACCAGACGCTGTACTTGTTCGTTCAGCTTCTATGCACGATATGGAGATGCCTGAGAGCTTACTCGCTATCGCTAGAGCAGGCGCAGGCGTAAACAACATCCCTCTTGATGTTTGCACTCAGAAGGGTATCTGTGTATTCAACACTCCAGGTGCTAACGCTAACGCTGTTATGGAGCTTGTTATCGCTGGTCTTTTCATGGGCTCACGTAAGCTCGTTGAGGGTATCGAGTGGAACAAGACTTTAAAGGGCAACGGCGACCAAGTATTAAAGATGGTTGAAAAAGGCAAGAGCCAGTTCGCAGGTCCTGAAATCAAGGGCAAGACTATCGGTGTTGTTGGTTTAGGCGCTATCGGTATCTTAGTTGCTAACGCTGCTCGTGCACTTCACATGAACGTTATCGGTTACGACCCATATCTTTCAGTTGAAGCTGCTTTAAAGCTTTCACGTCACGTACACACAGTAACTTCTCTCGATGAGATTTACGCTCAGTGTGATTACATTACACTCCACGTTCCACTTGTTGGCGATACAAAGGGTATGATCAATGACGCTTCTATCGCTAAGATGAAGGACGGCGTAAGACTCTTAAACTTCGCTAGAGATGGTTTAGTAGTTTCTTCTGATATCATCAAGGGTCTCGAGAGCGGCAAAATCGGTGCTTATGTAACTGACTTTGCTACAGACGATCTCCTCTGTGTTGACGGCGTTGTTGCTATGCCACACTTAGGCGCTTCAACACCTGAATCTGAAGACAACTGTGCTATCATGGCTGCTGACGAAGTTAAGCAGTACCTCGAGCTTGGTAACGTTAAGAACTCTGTAAACTTCCCTAACGTTTCAATGCCAAGATCAGGTGACACACGTTTCTGTGTATTCCACCAGAACGCACCAAAGGTTATCGCAAAGCTCTTAGAAGCTATCGGTGGTAACGTTGAGAATATGGAGAACAAGAGCCGCGGTGATTACGCTTACACAATCATCGATGTTACTGCTCCTAACGCTGATGCTCAGGCTCAGATCGAAGCTGTTGACGGCATCATCAGACTCAGAGTACTTTAATTTAAACTAAAAGACCGCAGTGTAGCACTGCGGTCTTTTTTATTAATTCTAATTTCGGAGGAAAGAATAATGGAACAGGTAAATGGTAAAAAAATCGGCAAAATTATTGCTATAATTTTAGCTGCTTTAGTAGTTGTTTTCGTTGCTGTAAACTGTCTTGTCGTAGTTGATGCAGGTCACACAGGCGTTATAGTTACTCTCGGTAAAGTTAACGAAGGCGTGCTTACTGAAGGTTTACACGTAAAAGCACCATTCGTACAGAAAGTTGTTAAAATCGACAACCGTATTGTTAAACTCGAGGTTGACACAGAAGCTTTCTCTAAAGACTTGCAGACAGTTTCTACTACACTCGCTATCAACTATCGTGTTGACTCAGCTAAGTCATACAGCCTTTACAAGAACATCGGTGCAAGCTACGAGGAAGTTTTAGTTACTCCTGCTGTAAACGAAGTGCTCAAAGCTATAACAGCAAAGTACACAGCAGAAGAGAGTGTTACTAACCGTTCGCTCATTTCTGATGGACTTGTTGAGGGCTTAAACGATAAACTCAACGCAAGCGGCCTTTATGTAACAGACGTAAACATCATTAACTTCGATTTCTCTGAAGCGTTCATCAATGCTATCGAAGAAAAGCAGGTAGCTCAGCAGAAACTCTTAAAGGCTGAAACAGAAAAGCAGACAGCTATCACAAACGCAGAAGCAGAGGCTGAAGCTACTATGATTAAGGCAAAAGCCGAAGCAGAAGCAAATAACAAAATCAAAGCATCGCTCAACGAAAACGTTCTCACATCTAAGTTCTACGAAAAGTGGAACGGTGAGCTCCCACAGGCTATGGGTAGCGACACAGTGATTACCGATATTTCAGGTAACGAATGATATAAAACAGATAAGACCGCAGAAACGCTTGTTTCTGCGGTCTTTTTGTGGGACGTCGTGGACGCCGTCCCCTACAATCCTGTACCAATGTCGAATAGAATCCGTAGGGGCGGGCGTCCCCACCGCCCTTTAAAACAAAGTCGTTATCCAATAAATAACTCCATAGATAACACTCGCCACTGTACCGTACACGATTACAGGTCCTGCGATTGTGAACATCATCGCACCAACACCTAAGATGAAACCCTCTGCTGCTGTCAATATAGGACACAGTAGGTTTCAAAAACATTTACATTAAAATGGCAGTGTGGTATAATAAAATAAAGTGAGGTGTGGCAAATGAAAGCAAAAGCAGTTTTATCTGCCATCACGGGCTTCTTCTTTGGATTAACAACTTATTTCGTGTTACGATACATTGAAGAACCCGATGCTTTTTTATTTGCAGTTATTTGTGGTTTGTTTTTTTACCTTGTACTGTTTGTTTTTCTTATATCGGCACCAAAGCCTTCTTGTGCAATGATGCTCAA
>JAFOED010000108.1 GCA_017380355.1 Ruminococcus sp.
CAACCCCTCAGTCAGCTACGCTGACAGCTCCCCTTGCACAGGGGAGCCTTTCCCTTGTATCATTTGTATTTCTTTTTATCGTTTAACCTTTTGGGAACCACGCGACTATCGCGTGGTTTTCATTATACAAAAAATCCCGACACATCTGTATCGGGATTGATTTATTATTACCAGCTTCCGACCCAACCGCTGAACAAAAAGAATGTCACTACGAACACGCAGACGCTCACAACGGCAGATACGGAATTTAAAATTATGTGCTTTTTGCTTTCGTTTGCATAAGCGATATTTGCAAAAGTAAAAAGAAACGCGATTATATGCGACACCACAACTAAAGGTGACAAATACAGTATAGTAATAACCCATGTACCGTCCCAATTATCAAGTCGCAGTAAATTAAGAGCCATTGTTAATAGTGCGAATATCCACATTAAACCTGACACTATGTAGTTAATTATCGTTGATATTTTCACAGCAATCACCTTATATCATACTAAAAACTTCGCTTTTCGGCTCACTCGTAATTCTGATTTCTTCGTGTGTAAGCGGATGTATAAAGCTTATCTCACTTGACCACAGCGCAATTTCTTTTGCGCTTACATTTGAGCCGTACTTTCTGTCGCCGATAAGCGGGTGTTTACGCGACGCAAACTGTACTCTTATCTGGTGTGTTCTGCCCGTGAAGAGCTTCACCCTGACTTTAAACGCTTGTGTACCACCAACCTCTGCCGTGCTGAGCGTTTCATAGCTGAGCTTTGCTTTCTTGACTCCTCGTCGCTCACGCTTTACAGTAAAGGTTTTATTCTTACCTTTATCGTGGTAGAGCAAGTCCTCGAAAACTCCCTGTGTGTCCTGTAATTCTCCCTCACAAACCGCAGTATACACCTTAGAAAAGCCACCACTTTGGATGAGCGCACTCATCTTCCCTGCCGCACTCTTGGTTTTAGCAAGAACTAACGCTCCTGCTGTTGTTTTATCGAGTCGATGTAGCACGAAAACTTCAGCTTTCTCGCCATTTTCCTTTAGATACTCAGATACATCATCACATATAGAGCGTGTGTTCTCGTTTCCTTGTGACAGCACACCGTATGGCTTTTCAACCGCTATTAGATGCTCGTCTTCAAACAGCACTTTAAGTTTATTATCATTCACCGAACTGCTCCTGTGCATAGCGCACAGCCTCCATAGCGTCCTTGCAGTAATGTGACGCATTTATCATATCCGCATACTCTTTATTAAGCACCGCACCGCCGACGAAAACCTTGCACTGTGGTGCTTTTTCGTTTAAGAGTTTAATCGTTTCTTCCATCGCAGTAACAGTCGTTGTCATAAGCGCAGAAAGACCACACAGAGTGATATTATACTTGCTAACAGCTTCTAAAATCTCCTGTGGTTTAACGTCTTTTCCAAGGTCGATGACATCAAATCCGTAGTTTTCGAGCAACACCTTTACGATGTTCTTTCCGATGTCGTGAATGTCACCCTCGACTGTTGCGAGCACGATTTTGTTTTCGCTCTTTTCTTTTTCGTCGTTCATCGCTTCCTTAACAGCTGAGAAAGCTCCTTTTGCCGCCTCGGCACTCATCAGAAGCTGTGGTAAGAATACAGTATTTTTCTCGAAACCCTCGCCCACTTTGTTGAGAGCAGGGATAATCATTTCGTTAACAATAGTAAGCGGATTTTCGCTTTTTGTAAGCTCTTTTGCTATATCGTACGCTTTCGCAGTAAAGCCCTTTTCGATAGCAAATGTGAGAGTCATATCTTCGTCGGTTTTGCTGTTACTAACGCTTTGCTCTTCACCACTTGCAAAAGCAATATAGCTTTCAAAATTATCGTCATAACCTTTAAGCGCACAAAAACTCATATACGCCTGCTTCATCATTTTTGACATCGGGTTCATGATAGCAGAGCTTAGCCCGTTTTCAAAACAAAGTGTCAGGAAACTTGAATTGAGCATCTCTCTGTTAGGTAAACCAAACGAAATATTTGACACACCTAAAATGGTATTAACACCCAAATCATGTGTAAGTTTTCTTACTGAATCTATTGTCACCTGTGCGCTGTTTTTGTCTGAACTTACTGACATCGCAAGCGCATCGACAACGATATCCTTTTTATCAATACCGTATTTTTTTGCTTCTGCGATGATTTTTTCTGCGATTTTTACTCGCTCATCTGCTGTAGCAGGGATGCCGTTTTCATCTAAAGTTAGCGCTACCACAACACCGCCGTACTTCTTAACGAGTGGGAATACACTATCCATACTACTGCGTTTTCCGTTTACGGAGTTTATCATCGGCTTACCGTTACAAACACGCATCGCTTGTTCTAAAGCACTCGCATCTGAACTATCGAGCTGAATAGGTAAATCGCTGACCGCCTGAACAGCACACAGAACGTCTTTGAGCATTTTTACTTCGTCGATTTCAGGCAGACCGACGTTAATATCAAGCACGTGTGCTCCGTTTTGTTGCTGTAAAACTGCCTCACTTAAGATATAGTCGAGCTCGTTATCTCTTAACGCCTGCTTTAGCTTTGGTTTACCTGTCGGGTTGATTCTCTCGCCGACAATAACTGGCTTTTTATCAAACAAGACCGCGTGTGTGTACGATGACACAACGGTGTAATCTTTCTTCTCTACAGGCTTTACAGCCATTCCTTTTGTTAAGTTTACAGTGGCTTTTATATACTCAGGTGTTGTGCCACAACATCCGCCTAAGCCGTGCACTCCAAGCTCTAAAATCTCTTTCATCGCGAGTGCAAACTCGTTTTCGTCGATATCGTAAACTGTCTTTCCGTCAACGTTTTTCGGCATACCTGCGTTAGGGCTGACAACAATAGGAAGCGAGCTGTATTTTACAAATTTTTCAGCGATTTTCTTCATCTGATGTGGACCTAAACCACAGTTGATACCGATAGCGTCTGCCTTCATACCCTCGAGCATAGCGACAACCGACAAAACGTCGGCTCCTGTCATAAGGCTCTCTTTTTCATCAAAAGCGACAGTTACAAACACAGGAAGAGATGTGTTCTCTTTTGCAGCAAGAAGCGCTGCTTTTGCTTCGTATGTATCGCTCATAGTCTCAATAATTATGAGGTCAGCACCCGCTTTTTCACCGAGTATCATTGTCTTTGCAAACGCAGTTACCGCATCCTCAAATTCAATCTCGCCAAGCGGTTTTAAGAGCTTACCAGTTGGACCGACAGACAGCGCTACGTAAGCATCCTCACCCTTTACTTTTCCTGAAAGCTCAATAGCTTTTTTTGCGTTTTCTACACCGCTTGCGACAAGCTCCTCTAAAGAGTATTCGCACTCGTCGATTTTGAGCTCATTTGCACCGAAGGTGTTTGTTGTGATAACCTGTGCACCTGCTTCTAAATAAGCTTTATGCAAACCGATTACTTTATCAGCATTTGTGATATTCCACTTTTCAGGCATCATACCGGACTCAAGCCCCATTTTAATGAGCGATGAGCCTAAACCTCCGTCTATATATAAAATCCCATTATTTATTCTCTCGATTACGTTCATAATATTACTCCCCGTAACTACTGCTTTTTATTCCGACTATAGCCGACACCGACTTTCTCGGTATCATAGTAAATTTCTTTGAAAGTGTAACTCCGACTTTTCTTGTTGCGTCACACACATCTATAACCTGCTTCTGAGTACTTATATCGAGATCACCGTACCCCGGAGAAAAACGCGGTGCTGTATCCGCATCAAAATCCGCTTCGAACTTATCGCAAAGGGTATCACAGAAAGCTTCAATCGCAGCAGACGCTACAGCATCCAGCACTAGTGCTCTGCTCACCTGTGTACTTGAGTACTTGTGTATCAGCCTGTCAACCCCAAGCGATGTAGTCGCAACAAACACCAAGGCTTTTTCGCATCCGCTTAAGTTCTTTTTTAGGTTCTCGCTACAGAGCACCATATCATCAGAAAAGCTAATAGATTTTTCCTCAGTTTTCAGATCAAACATTCTGTAGCACGCTTTATACGATACGTAAGTCTGAAATTCGTTTATACAGTCGTCTAGTAACTCTTCGATTTCTTTAGTCGCTTCTCCTCTGACTTTGAGAAATCTCAGCACAAGTTTCTTGTCTATATTCACTTTTTCTGCATCGACTAAAAAAGTCATCACTGCCTTATCCATACTTTCACCCTGCAGTAGTTATATGCAAAAAACTATTAAAATTACTTAAAAATCTCACTTAAGTTTTCTTTGATTTTCTGTGCAACGTGTGGCTTATTCATCGAGTAAACGTGCACAGCGTTAATACCGTTTGCAAACAAATCGATAATCTGCTCTGTGGCATACGCGATACCTGCCTGCTCCATCGCTTTCGGGTCATCAGAAAAACGCTCAACAATTCTCTTGAATCTGTCAGGAAGCACAGCACCCGACAACTCACAGCTACGCTTAATCTGTCTGCCGTTTGTCACAGGCATAATACCAGGAATCACAGGCACCATGATACCCGCACTTCTTACTCTTAAAAGATATTTGTAGAAAAGGTCGTTATCAAAAAACATCTGTGTTGTCAGAAAATCGCATCCGCACTCAACCTTGTGTTTCAAGTACATAAGGTCATCTTTTTCAGAAAGTGACTCGACGTGCTTTTCAGGATAACACGCGCCACCGACACAGAAATCACCCTGCTCTTTTATGAATGACACAAGCTCGCTTGCGTATTTAAAATCCCAGCTTTGTGGCTGTGTACCTGCAGGGATATCACCACGAAGTGCGAGGATGTTCTCAATCCCGTTTGCTTTAAGCTCAGAAAGTTTTTCTTTAATACTCTCTTTTGTTGAGCACACACAGGTCAGATGAGCAAGCGGAGTGACCCCTTTATCCAAGATACTCTTTGCAATCTCGACGGTGTATTTCGCAGTAGATCCACCTGCACCGTATGTAACGCTCATAAAATCAGGGCTCAGCTGTGCAATACTCATCGCAGCCGAAGACACAACGTCGAAATTATCCTGTGTTTTCGGAGGAAACACCTCAAACGACAGCGACAGTTTATCTCTGTTAATAATTTCTTTAACCTTCACGAAAAATCACCCGTTTCACCAGTTTATCTTTATAACAAGATATTATATCACACATTTTATCGCTTTACAAGAGAGAAGTGCCGAGGTGCGTAGCCCTCACAAAGTCGAGGTCGAGTCTGTATTTTTGAAGTTGACAAAGTCAACGCAAAAAATCAATGCGAGACTGTGGACTTTTGAGGATCAGCGCAGCACAACGAGGCTCGACACAGAAGTGCCGAGGTGCGTAGCCCTCACAAAGTCAAGGTAAGTATTTGGTATACGCTATACGCTTGAAGCGTCAAATAAAGACTTATAAATTTTATAAAAATTTATATTGTTTTGAATGATGTATAGTGCTATAATACGCTGTATAATTATTGATAATTTTTATAAGGAGTTGTTTTTGTGTTTAAGAAATTAACATCAATTTTTATCGTATTCACATTGCTTTTTGTAAGCACTTTAACTGCGGTGACACTCCCTGCATCAGCACAGGAACTAACTGTATCACAGACAGGTTCATTGTCTGACTCTTATGTAACAGCATTACAGGGAAGGAAAAATTACAACTTATCCAAGAACGAATATTCCTGGTATTTTGCTAATCCGATTACTTCATATCTTGTCGAAAACAGCGATTCTTCGTTAACAAGAATCGAGTGTATCATCAAAGATAGCGAAACAAAAGAGAAAGAGATTTTAATCGAAACCTATTCTCACGATGCCACAGAGCTTCTCAGCACTAAAACAATGTCACTTGAGTTACCTATATTCGGAGGTTTTTACTCAGGAAAAGAATACAATTATCTTGTTTTTGGTAACACAAATTTAGAAGAGGACGATAACGCTGAGGTTGTTAGAATAGTAAAATACTCAAAGCTGTGGGAAAGACTCGGTTCCACCTCGGTATACGGCGCAAATACTATAATACCTTTCGATGCCGGTTCACTCAGAATGACCGAGTTAAACGGAGTTTTATATGTTTTCACCAGCCACGAGATGTATGCTTCTGAAGATGGCTTAAATCACCAGGCTAATATGATGTTCTTGGTTGACCAAGAAACTGATGAGTTGATAAAGTCTTATCATTTGGTAAGTGGCTCTTATGTATATGCAAGCCATTCGTTTAACCAGTTTATAGAAACAGATGGTAACAGAATTTATACAGTAGACCACGGCGATGCTTATCCTCGTTCTATCGTTTTAGGATCTTCTAATCCTGAATATATGAGAGATTATACACGATTCGACGTTATCGACCTTAATAAAACAGGAACTTTAGGCGAAAACTGGACAGGTGCTACTGTTGGTGGATTCGAATTAACCGAAAACAACTGTATTATCGCAGGAAACGTAGTAAACTACGAAGATTATGATGTTAACCCGGACGACACAAGAAACATCTATGTTGCTGTTACAGCAAAAGACTTCTCTTCTTCCGCAGTGAAAAGATTGACTAATTATACAGTAGATAGCGAAATCAGTGTTTCAAACCCTCACCTTGTTAAAATCAGCAACACAAAGCTGTTGGTTATATGGGAAGAAAAAGATAACGTTACTTATGAAAAATACACTAAAATGGCAACTGTAGACGAAAATGGTAATCTCACTTCTGAGATTTATTCCAATGACTTCTTACTGTCTGATTGCAAACCTATTTTGTGCAAAGACGGTTTTGTTAAATGGTACGCAGGCACAGACTATAAAGAAAATCTGTATTGCGTAGACCCACAAAACCTCTCCGCTACAGCAAACGATAATTCCCAGCAATACTCAAACTATCCTTTTGAAACTCCACGTGTAATAAAATCAGAAATCGACGAAAATGGTATAACAATACAGTGGAAGCAGGTATATAACGAAAACGATTCTTCGTACAGCTACCTGGTATTGAGAAAGACAAACGATGACCCTGTGTTTTATGGTATGAGTTATTATCGCTATAACGCAACTTCGTTTACAGACACATCAGCAAAAGTGGGAAACACTTACACTTACGTTATATTATGCGTTAACTCAAATGGTGAATACGTAAGCGAATTCAGTGGGGATGGTCATATTGTCAATTATTTAGAAACACCGCAGATTACAGAGTTTGAAAATTACAGTAATGGTACAAAAATCACATGGAACAAAATTGATGGTGCCCAGAAATACCGCCTGTATATCAAAACAAACTCAGGCTTTGAAAAATTAGTTGACACTGACTCAAATAGTTACTTTCATACAGACCTTGTTGAAAATGAGAGCTACACATATACTGTTCAGTGTATTCGCGGAAAATTAGATTTTGAAGAAAGTTTATATAACGCAGAGGGCTTTACAAACATATTCATCCCGACTGACAAAACTATTTACAAACTCGGCGATGCAAACGGCGATGGTGAAGTAAGCATTACAGATGCCACTACAATTCAGCGACACATAGCTGGAATCGAATATATTCCGCAGGAACGTATCGAGGCAGCAGATGTTAACAATGATGGTTCTATCAGAATTTTAGACGCAACGCTAATACAGAGATTTGTTGCTATGATTGACTCACAACTGTAAATTAAATTAACAAAGACAGCACACTTGGGTGGTGCTGTCTTTTTTTGCCACAAACTCTCTCCAAAACAAAAACCGACAGAGCGTTACACCCTGCCGGTCACATAATATGTTATTTTATTTTTAGAACAAGCCTGAGATTACGCCGTTTTCGTCGACGTCGATTTTCTCAGCAGCAGGAACCTTCGGAAGTCCCGGCATTGTCATAATATCGCCTGTAAGTACAACAACAAAGCCTGCACCTGCGCTTACCTTTACGTTCTTGACCTCGATGTCAAAATTCTCAGGAGCGCCGAGCTTTGTAGGGTCATCAGAGAAGCTGTACTGTGTTTTTGCGACACAAACAGGAATCTTATCGAAACCATTCTTTGTTAAATCAGCTATCTGCTTTTTAGCCTGCTTTGAGAAAAGTACGTTGTCACCGCGGTAAACTTTTCTGACAATTGCTTCGATTTTATCCTCGATTGTACCTGAAAGTTCATAAGAGAATGTGAACTGTGAGCTGTCTTCTTCGTTACAAAGACGGATAACTTCTTTAGCAAGCTCGATACCGCCCTGACCACCTTCAGCCCATACGTTAGAAAGCACAACGTTAACGCCTAACTTCCTGCACTCTTCAATGATGAGTTCGACCTCAGCGTCTGTGTCTGTTGGGAAGCGGTTAACAGCTACAACTGATGGGAGCTTGTACACGTCTTTGATATTTGAAACGTGGCGTAAAAGGTTAGGCACGCCCTTTTTAAGAGCTTCTAAGTTCTCACCGCCGAGTTCTGTCTTTGGAACACCTCCGTGCATCTTAAGTGCACGGATAGTAGCAACGATAACAACAGCAGATGGGTTAAGACCTGCGTAGCGGCACTTGATGTCAAGGAACTTCTCAGCGCCGAGGTCTGCACCGAAGCCTGCTTCTGTAATAGCGTAGTCAGCGAGCTTCATAGCCATCTTTGTCGCGATAACAGAGTTACATCCGTGAGCGATATTAGCAAAAGGACCGCCGTGAACAAGCGCAGGAGTTTTCTCTAAAGTCTGAACGAGGTTTGGTTTTAAAGCGTCTTTTAAAAGTGCAGTCATCGCACCTGTAGCCTTTAAGTCACCTGCTGTAACAGGCTTCTCGTCGTATGTGTAACCAACGATAATGCGTGAAAGACGAGCTTTTAAGTCTTCAATAGAGTTAGCAAGACAAAGCACAGCCATGATTTCACTTGCAACAGTGATGTCATAACCATCTTCTCTAGGCACGCCGTTTACTCTACCGCCTAAACCATCAGTTACAAAACGGAGCTGTCTGTCGTTCATATCAACACAACGCTTCCATGTAATGCGTCGTGGGTCAATATTCAAGGAGTTGCCCTGATAAATGTGGTTATCGAGCATAGCAGCAAGCAGGTTGTTTGCAGCACCGATAGCGTGGAAGTCACCTGTGAAGTGGAGATTAATATCCTCCATAGGAACTACCTGAGCGTAACCGCCACCAGCAGCTCCGCCCTTAACACCGAATACAGGACCCAAGGAAGGTTCTCTTAAAGCAACGCATACGTTTTCGCCGAGTGCGTTCATACCGTCAGCAAGACCGATAGTAGTTGTAGTCTTACCCTCACCCGCAGGAGTAGGAGTGATAGCAGTAACTAAAATAAGCTTACCGTCCTTTTTCTCACTCTCGTTTAAAAGTGACAAATCGATTTTAGCTTTATGTCTGCCGTAGTATTCAATATACTTCTCGTCAATCTGTGCTTTTTTTGCAATTTCTGAAATATGGACCATCTCGTTGCTCTGAGCAATCTCAATATCCGATTTCACAACATTTTGTGCCATTATTTTCCTCCCTGTACATTATGTATAGTTTATACATTTTATATCATATACGCGTCAGACTTTATTTTAATTCTAATAACGAATTTTATACAGAATTTTTCGACAGCTTTTTAAAAAATATATGAAAATCCGATAATTTTTTTATTTGTGTTTCTTTTACAGCATTTTAAACATAAAACTATACATTAAAATGGGTGTAATTATTAAAAGGAAAAGTTTTAATTAGGGGTAGAAACATGAAACTTCTCGAAGAAAAAATCAGACAAGACGGTAAGGTCTTTGAGGGTAATATTTTAAAAGTCGACAGCTTCGTAAACCACCAGATTGACGTAAAATTTATGAACGAAATCGGTAAGGAATTCAAGCGACTTTTTAAAGACGA
>JAFOED010000109.1 GCA_017380355.1 Ruminococcus sp.
GCGGCTGTTGCTGACCCTTACTTCACACAGGCTTTAGGCGACAAGGAACTCGACCGCATTAAGCTTGCGTCAATCTTACAGCAACGTACAGTAAAGCTCACAGACATTCCTGATACTATTGACTTTTTCTGCGAGCTTCCGCAGTATGACAAAGAGCTTTTTGTAAATAAGAAGAGCAAGACTAACCTTGAGAATGCACCGGTTATGCTCAAGGCGGTTTATGATAAAATATCTGCACTCGAAGAGTTTAACCACGATACTATTCACGATGCACTTATCAATCTTGCGACAGAGCTCGAGGTTAAGAATGGTACTGTTATGTGGCCTGCTCGAATCGCCGTTGCAGGTAAGCAGGTAACTCCTGGTGGTGCTATTGAAATTTTAGAGATTTTAGGCAAAGAAGAGTCTTTGAGAAGAATGCAAATCGGACTCGAAAAATTAGCTTAATTTTATAAAAGAAGGTTTTTTATATGTCAGAAGAAATCAAGAATATTACAGAAAAAGAGGAAGAAACTTCTTCTAATTTTATACACACTTTTGTGACACAGGATATCGCAGAGGGCGGAAGTTATTATGGTAAAACAGTACACACTCGTTTTCCTCCTGAGCCTAACGGATACCTGCACATCGGCCACGCAAAGGCTGTTTGCATCGACTTCGGCACTGCTGAGAAGTTCAACGGTATGTGCAACCTTCGAATGGATGACACTAACCCGACAAAAGAAGATGTCGAGTATGTAGACGCTATTAAGGAAGATATTCAGTGGCTCGGTTTTACTTGGGACGACAGATTTTACTACGCTTCTGAGTACTTTGATAAAATGTACGAAGGTGCTGTAGAACTCATCAAAAAAGGTCTTGCTTACGTTTGTGAGCTTAACGCAGAGCAGATGAGAGAGTACAGAGGTGACCTTAAGACTCCTGCGAAGAGTCCATACAGAGACAGACCGATTGAAGAGAGCTTAGACCTTTTTGAGCGTATGAAAAATGGCGAATTCGAAGATGGTAAAATGACTCTTCGAGCTAAAATCGATTTAGCGTCAGGTAACTTCAATATGCGTGACCCTGTTATCTATCGTATCAACAGAATCAAGCACCACCGCACAGGCGACAAGTGGTGTATCTATCCTATGTACGACTTTGCTCATCCTATCGAGGACGCACTTGAGGGTATCACACACTCACTGTGCTCACTCGAGTTCGAGGATCACAGACCACTTTACGACTGGGTTTGTGATAACGTAACTCTTCCTGCAAAGCCACGTCAGATTGAGTTTGCTCGTCTTGGTATTAACAACACTGTTATGTCAAAGAGAAAGCTCAGAGCTTTAGTTGAAAACAACTACGTTAACGGTTGGGATGACCCTAGAATGCCTACTCTGTGTGGTTTAAGACGCAGAGGTTACACACCGAAATCTATCCGTAACTTCTGTGAGCGTATCGGCGTTTCAAAGGTTAACTCTACTGTTGAGTACAGCTTCTTAGAGCATTGCTTAAGAGAAGACTTAAACGAAACTGCACAGCGTGTAATGGTTGTGCTTGACCCTATCAAACTCGTTATCACAAACTACGAAGAGGGTAAGAGCGAGCAGTTTGAGGTAGAAAACAACCCTAACTGTGAAGCAGACGGCAAGAGAGTTATCTCTTTCTCACGTGAGTGCTTTATCGAGCGTGATGACTTTATGGAAGAGCCTGTGAAGAAGTACCAGAGACTTTATCCTGGCAACGAAGTAAGACTTAAGTCTGCATATATCGTTAAGTGTACAGGCTGTGAGAAAGACGAAAACGGCAACGTAACTACTGTTTACGCAGAGTACGATCCTGAAACCAGAGGCGGTAACACCCCTGATGGCAGAAAAGTCAGAGGTACAATCCACTGGGTAGACGCTAACAACTGCGTTGACGCTACAGTTAATCTTTACGACAATCTGTTCACAGTAAGCGACCCTGAATCAGGCGACAGAAACTTCCTCGATTTCTTAAATCCTGAGTCTTTAATTGTTAAATCAGGCTGTAAAGCTGAAAAGTCAATCGAGAACTACACAGTTCCTGCTAACTTCCAGTTTATGAGATTGGGTTACTTCTGTCTTGATAAAGATTCTACTAAAGATAATATCATCTTTAACCGCAGCGTTTCTTTAAAAGACAGCTTTAATAAGAAATAATATACAAAAAGGCCACCATAATTTTGGTGGTCTTTTTTATTGCTAAAAACTGCTAATGCTGATATGCTTTATACATACTAAAGTGCTAAGGCACAAAAGGAGGAAAATATATGAAGAAGTTTAAAAAGTTACTGGCTGTTATTCTTGCTATGGTGATGGTCGTTTCACTTATGCCACTTACTGTAGCTAATGCGGCTGATGACGCAGGTGCGCTTGAGCTTAATGTTCCTGTAACGCTTTGTGGTGATGGAACAACAGCAGTGTTTTCGTTCACACCTGAAAGTACCGGTTGGTACGTATTCCGTTCAGAAGGCGGCAGCGACCCTTATGCCAGACTATTTAATTCTGATTTTGATGAAATCGACTTTGACGACGATTTCTCGGAATACAACTTTACTATTGTTGAGAAATTGTACGAGGGTTACTCGTATGTTCTCGAGGTTGAGTCTTGGGTCGATGATTTTGAAGAATTTACAGTAGTTGTTGAAGAGACAATCGCTGCAGAATCTGTAGAAATCATGAAAGAACCTGACAACACTACAGTAGTTGAGGGTTATGAGTATGAAACACTTGATTACACAGGTCTTGAGCTTGAGTTTACAATGACTGACGGCACAAAGGTTTACTGGACAGAAGAGGAACATGAAGCTGTAGGATATGAGTACGTTACCATCGAAGAATCACAGGATGGACAAGGTCATTACTACATTGATATTAGCTGTGGCGAAGCTTTCTCCCGCTTTTTCTTTACAACAATTGAAAATCCTATTGAATCTATAGACTATATTTCTGAAGAAGAGATTTCTTACTATGTAAATACTAATGGTATGTATGACGATGATTTAGGCTACTTCGTGTATTACGCCGACATTCCAGAGGATGCACAGGTAAGGGTTAACTACTACGACGGAACCAGCGAAACATTTGAATTTTATGGAGATGTATATTTTGACTTCTATTCAACTCAGGATACTGACCCATGGACAGTAGGTACAAACTACATGTACATTTCGCGTTTAGGCGTAGAAACCGAAGTCCCAGTTGAGATTTTACCTTGTCCTTTTGTGAATGTAACTCTTAATTCTGCTCCAACAACTAAATATTGTTTTGGTGACAGCAGATACGGATATATGGAAGATGAAGATAACTACTACGTCTTATATCCGGATAATATGAAAGGTATTTCATTTACCGTAGAATTTGAGGATGGTACAACTAAGACTTACACAGAAGAAGATTTTGATAACACTGGTCTTCTCGATGGCTACGAGTTTTCTGTTGACGCTATTCTTTGTGATGGCCTGGATACTTACGAAGCGACTCTTAACTACTTGGGTTATGCTTTAAAGTATGACGTAGAGGTTATTGAGTCTCCTGTATTCGGTCTTGAGCTTTCTGACGCTCCTGATGTTTACGAGTACGACGGTTATTTCTACCCTGTTTTCGATGGCGCACAGATCAGATTGACACTAGTAGATGGTACAGAGCGTTTAATCGATATTACTGAAGAAAACACATCGTACAACTGCTATTATGGCGGTATTTTTGAGTATGTATTTACAGATGGCGAGTACGAAGTGTATGCAGGGTATAACTGGGACGAAGGGCGTGGCGAGTACTACACATTCAGTTGCTTAGGTTACGAATACAATTACTTTGGAATTGACTTTATTGACGCTTTCCGCGTTGAATCTGTTGAGTTTTCAAATGTGAGTCTTGAAGGATTTAGTGCTGTTGTTACTGACACTGATGGTAATGTTCACGAATATGAGCTGACTGATGATGTAGTATCTTTCAAGGTTGAAGGATATGCTGAAGGCTTCTCTATGACCGACGATGGTATTCTTTATTATATGATTATGGAAGAGAAAGAAGGCTACAACATCTGGTTTATGGGCGACGATTACTTTATTCCATATGAAGAGCCAGTAAATTACATCCTTGGTGATGTAAACGGTGACTCTGACGTTGCTATTGTTGATGCGACATTAGTACAGCGTCACGTTGCAAAGCTTGATACACTCGAAGGCACAGCTGCTTTAGCTGCAGATGTAAGTCAAGACGGCGATATTGCTGTTTTGGATGCTACACTTATCCAGCGCTTTGTCGCAAAAATCATTGATGAATTCTAATAAATTGTGAATAAAATAAGCACCTGTGGGAAACTGCAGGTGCTTTATTTTGTCCTAAATTCTGCATAGGGTTGATTTTTCTTTTATTTAGTATACAATGGTGGTAGAAACAAAAGAGGTGGATTATGAAAACAGCACTTGTGACAGGAGCGTCACGCGGTATTGGTACAGCGTGCGCGATTGCTTTAGCAAAAAGCGGTTATAATATCATTTTGAATTACAATAAAAGTGAAGAAAAAGCGAAAAACCTCGCAAAGATTATTGCTGATAACTATGCTGTAGATGTGATGGTGAGCAAAGCTGATGTAAGCGATAAAGCTGAGGTTGACGATATGGTGAAAGAAGCTCTGTCCCATTTTGGTCATATCGATGTACTCGTGAATAACGCAGGTGTATCGCTTTCGAAACTTTTTACTGACACTACTGAAAAAGAGTGGAGCGATATTATTGCGATAAACCTTACTTCTGTGTACAACGTTACTCACGCAGTACTCCCATCTATGATTTCTTCGCACAGCGGAAGTGTTATTAATATCAGTTCGATGTGGGGTCAGGTAGGCGCATCATGTGAGGTGGCATACTCTGCGTCTAAAGCTGGTGTAATCGGCCTTACAAAAGCGCTTGCTAAAGAAGTTGCACCATCAAATATCAGAGTTAACTGTGTTGCTCCGGGTGTGATTATGACCGATATGATGAGTGAATATTCTGATGATGATTTAGAGCTTATAAAAGAAGAAATCCCTATGTGTGAGTTTGGTACAGGTAAGAATGTCGCTGACGCTGTTGCGTTTTTAGCAAGCGTCAAGGCGCACTATATCACAGGCCAGGTGATTTCGGTTAACGGCGGTATGGTAGTGTAAAAGCGATTTTATAGATTTAGTTGCTGTAAATGGAGGTAAATATGGGAAAGAGAATTCTCATAACCGGAAAGAACAGCTATATCGGTAGCAAGTTCTGTGACTTTACAACTAAATATGGTAATACAGTTGACACGGTTGATATGATTGGTGAAGAGTGGAGAAACCACGACTTTTCCAGTTATGATGTCGTTGTTCATGTTGCTGCTGTAGTGCACCAAAAAGAGAATAGCGTCTCAAAAGATGAGTACTTCAAAGTGAATACACAGCTTGCAGCAGCAGTAGCAAAAAGAGCGAAAGACAGCGGTGTGTCTCAGTTTGTGTTTTTAAGCACTATGAGTGTATACGGAGTGTTGAATGGGGTTATCGGTAAAGATACAGAGCTTAATCCATTTAATGAATACGGAAAATCAAAACTCGCCGCTGAAAAAGAGATTTCTGCTTTAAAAGATAGCAACTTCTCGGTTGTGATAGTTAGACCACCGATGGTTTACGGAAAGGGATGCAAAGGCAACTAC
>JAFOED010000110.1 GCA_017380355.1 Ruminococcus sp.
AAATTAAAGACATCTCTGGACTTTCACACGGTATTGGCTGGTGTGCTCCACAGCAGGGTACTTGTAAGTTAACATTAAATGTTAAAGACGGTATCGTTGAGGAAGCTCTTGTTGAAACTATCGGTTGTTCAGGTATGACACACTCAGCTGCTATGGCTGCTGAAATTCTCCCTGGCAAGACACTTTTAGAGTGTCTCAACACAGACCTTGTTTGTGACGCTATCAACACAGCTATGAGAAACATCTTCGAACAGCTCGCATACGGCCGTTCACAGACAGCTTTCTCTGAAGATGGTCTTCCAATCGGCGCTGGCCTCGAGGACCTCGGTAAGGGTCTCAGATCACAGGTTGGTACAATGTACTCAACAAAGGCTAAGGGCGTTCGTTACATGGAAATGGCTGAGGGTTATGTACTCAAAACAGCTCTTGATGAGAACGACGAAGTTATCGGCTATCAGTTCGTTAAGGTTGGCAAGATGATGGAGGATATCCGTCACGGTATGTCACCTGACGAGGCATATAAGAACAACATTGGTCAGTACGGCCGTTTTGACAACGCTGCTAAGTACATTGACCCACGTGAAGAATAAGCAAGGAGGAATCTCAAATGGCAGTTAAATTTGAAAGTATCGAAAGAAGAATGCCTAAAATCGAGAAGTGCCTTGCTCAGTATGGTATCGCTAATCTCGAAGAGGCTTTACAGATTTGTCTTGATAAGGGCTTCAACCCTTACGACATCGTTAAAGACGTTCAGCCAATCGCTTTTGAAAACGCAGGTTGGGCTTACACTTTAGGTTGCGCTGTTGCTATTAAGAAGGGCGTAACTACTGCTGCTGATGCTGCAGAAGCTATCGGTGAAGGCTTAGAAGCTTTCTGTATCCCTGGTTCTGTTGCTGAGCAGAGAGCTGTTGGTCGTGGTCACGGTAACCTCGGCGCAATGTTACTCAGAGAAGAGACAAAGTGCTTTGCGTTCTTAGCTGGTCACGAGTCATTCGCTGCTGCTGAAGGCGCTATCGGTATCGCTAGAAACGCTAACAAGGCTAGAAAAGAGCCACTCCGCGTTATCCTTAACGGTCTCGGTAAGGACGCTGCTTACATTATCTCAAGAATCAACGGTTTCACATTCGTTGAGACAGAGTTTGACTATTTCACAGGCGAGCTCAAAATCGTTGAAGAGAAAGCATTCTCAGACGGCGAGAGAGCTGCTGTTCGTTGCTACGGTGCTGACGACGTTCGTGAAGGCGTTGCTATCATGCAGCACGAAAATGTTGGCGTATCTATCACAGGTAACTCAACAAACCCAACTCGTTTCCAGCACTTAGTTGCAGGTACATACAAGAAGTGGGCTAACGAGAACGGCGTAGGTTACTTCTCAGTAGCTTCAGGTGGCGGTACAGGCCGTACACTCCACCCAGATAACATGGGCGCTGGTCCTGCTTCATATGGTCTCACAGACTCTATGGGTAGAATGCACGGTGATGCTCAGTTCGCAGGTTCATCATCAGTTCCTGCTCACGTAGAGATGATGGGTCTTATCGGTATGGGTAACAACCCAATGGTTGGTGCTACAGTTGCTTGTGCAGTTGCAGTTTACAACGCAATGAAATAATCACCTATCGGTGTAAAAAAAGGCTTCCGATTTTTCGGAAGCCTTTTTGTTTTAGTTAGACACATTGATTTTAAATTTTTTCTAAACAGTAGTCAGATTTTGTATTTTACAAAATCTTTTGTTTAAGAGATATAACTTACGATTTCGCCCGTGTAAGCGTTAACATATTTAAAATCAATCGTAGAATAATGAAATTGACCTCCAATTTCATCAACACGCCACATACATCTAAAAGCATAGTAATTTTTATTACCATAAGATTTTAACCCATCAGAAACTACGGCATAAGTATTGCCAGTGTTTTGTGTAATCCCCCAGTGCTTTTTTACAATAATCTCAGCTTCGTTTTTTGTTAGCATTTTCTCTTTCGTCCCGTAAGTAATAATTCTGTTCACTGGTTCCTCTGTGATTATTTCACTTAGTTTCTCTTGTTTAGCCTTTTTACCATCTATATATTTAATTCTATATGTAACTTCTTTTTTGCCTTTTATTCCTTCTTGAATAATTCTTCTTTCTCCCTTGTACATAGAATCATCAGGTTTTTCTATAGTTTTGTATGCAACGCTCTTTGTTTTACTTTCTTTCTCATAAGTTACACGTTTTATAATTATTGACATATTATCTTTTAATAAAGCGTCATTTGTTCCATTAACTTCATCATTTTCGTTAAGCGTAATATGTTGTTCATCTAAAAAGTCTTTGACAGTAATTGATTTTGTTTTTATGTCAGCTGTGGTACCGTCTACACTAAGAGTTATAGTAACTTCACGTTCAATTTTTATTGTCATTTCATTAACTAAAAGATCACTTAGTTTACAATTGAGTTCTTCTCCTGATTCGATTTTGAAACCCGACGCTTTAATTGCATCTTGAACTGTTCCACCGATAAGCTCTACTTCTTTTGTTTCTAGTCCCTTCTGAATAGTTACTTTTGCGTAGCGCTTAATAATAATTTCAGAAGAGTCTGGTGTGATTTTAGAAGATAATATAGGTTCAGTTTCATCTTTACTATTTAAAATAACACTTTCCTGTTCTAACAATTCGCTAACTGTAATGCCAGTTTTTGCTTCGACAATGACACTTTTATCATTATCTATTATAGTGATAGATACGTTTTTAGAACAAGCTGTTAACAATAGCAAAGTGGCTATAGTACATATTGTTAATAATTTTTTCATTTAGTCACCTTTTAATGGGGTATCGGTTTTCTTAATCGAATTCTTCTAATAAAGCCATATTATATTTTTCTATCGAAGAGAAATCGTTTGTTGTAAAATACGGATCAGCATAGTACCAGGGTTTTGATTCGTAGTATGCACGGATATTATCTGTTTTGAAAATATATCCGTTTCGTGCATATATTTCATTAATGGCATCCTGAGCGTAGTTACCAGCAGGTGAATATCCGCTCATATACGAAAGAGTTGTTGCGATTTCATTTCTGCTTAATTTTCTATACGATGAATCCGGAAATACAAAGTCAGAAGCAGAGTAAGTGTAGTTAGGATGATAGTGACCATAACTATAGTAATTGTAAACTATTGTGTTATTATCGTTATTACTTTTAGAAGAGGATGAGTCTTTAGGCTTTACAGTAATTGTGCACGAAGCTTCTACATCGTTTTCTGCTTTGCAAAAAATATTAACTGTACCAGTTTTTATACCAGTAACATACCCCTCACTATTAACTGTAGCTATACCATCGTCAGAAGAAGTCCATCTTAAGTTGTTTGTAGGCGCATCTGCTGGGGTTACATTAGCTTCAAGTTGAATTTTGGAACCAACTTTTACACTAGCGGTATTTTTATTAAGTGTTATCTTTGTTATACTTTTATCTTTTACTGTAATATTACAAGAAGCGTAAATACCACTCTCGGTTTTTGCAGATATGACAGCATTTCCAGAAGCAATTGCAAATATTGTACCATTTTCAACTTTAACAATATTTGTGTTAGTACTTGACCATGTAAGTGGTCCAGCGTTTGCGTTATTAGGTTGTGGTGTAACAGTTATATTTTTAGAATCACCCACATTAAGCGTTATTTCTGTTTCACTTAATGAAATACTTGCGACCTTGGGAGAAAAGCCACACGCGCAAAGTGAAACACATAGTATAATTACCATAAGTAATGCTAACAATTTTTTCATATATAGTACCCCTTTTAATATATTAACCGATATTGGTTAATATGATTATATACCACAATCGGTTAATATGCAAGTAGAAAGTGAGGCTTGCGGAAATGATTGTGTATGATAAATTATGGCAAACAATGGAAGAAAAAGGAATTACGCAATATGCACTTATCAAAACATACAAAATTAGCCCTGCTCAGATAACACGTTTAAAGCGAAATGAAAGTGTAAGCACTCACACAATTGAAATGTTCTGCAAGATTCTGGATTGTAATGTGTCGGATATAATGGAGTATAAAAAAGAATAAAAATTCATCAGAGGGTCTGAAGTAAAAGCTTCAGACCATTCTATTTGTTAAGTTTTGTTCACTTTTAACATAAACTCGCACGAATTTACACAGCTTATTGACTTCTATGTACAAGAAGTATAAAATAAAATTAAGATGATAATCTTAAATTACATATAAGGAGAACAATTATGGCTAACAGATTTGTATTAAACGAAACTTCATATCACGGTAAAGGTGCGATTAACGAAATCGCGACAGAAATTAAAGCCAGAGGCTTTAAGAAAATTTTAGTTTGCTGTGACCCTGATTTAATCAAACTCGGTATTTCAAACAAGGTGACTGACATACTCGATAACGCTTCTATTGAGTACGAAGTTTTTTCTGATATTAAACCTAATCCTACAATCGAGAATGTACAGGCAGGCGTCGAGGCGTTCAAAAACACTAAGGCTGACTGTATTGTAGCTATCGGCGGTGGTTCTTCTATGGACACTGCTAAAGCTGTTGGTATCATCATCGAAAACCCTGAATTTGCTGATGTTAAGAGTCTTGAGGGTGTTGCTCCTACTAAGAACAAGTGCACTCCTATCATCGCTGTTCCTACAACCGCAGGCACTGCTGCTGAAGTTACTATCAACTACGTTATCACAGACGCAGAAAACAACCGCAAGATGGTTTGCGTTGACGTGCACGACATCCCTGTTGTTGCTGTGGTTGACCCTGATATGATGGCAACAATGCCAAAATCATTAACTGCCGCTACAGGTATGGACGCGCTTACTCATGCTATCGAGGGATATATCACAAAGGGCGCATGGGAAATGAGCGATATGTTCCACTTAAAGGCTATCGAAATTATCGCAAAATCTTTACGCGGTGCTGTTAATAACGAAGACGCAGGCAGAGAAGGCATGGCTCTAGGTCAGTACATTGCAGGTATGGGTTTTAGTAACGTAGGACTCGGTATTGTTCACTCTATGGCTCATCCGCTGGGTGCGGTTTATGATACACCTCACGGTGTTGCAAACGCTATTATTCTCCCTACAGTCATGGAGTATAACGCTCAGTGTACAGGCGACAAGTACAGAGATATCGCTAAAGCTATGGGTGTGTGCGGTACTGATGATATGACCATCGAAGAAGCTAGAAAAGCTGCAATAGACGCTGTTAAACAGCTTTCAACAGATGTTGGTATTCCTGCTGACCTTAAAGAAATCGTAAAAGCTGAGGATATCGACTTCCTTTCACAGTCTGCTTTTGACGACGCTTGCCGTCCTGGTAACCCAAGAGATACAAGTGTAGAAGAAATCAAAGAGTTGTACTTAAAACTTATGTGATAATTATTGAAACTAAAAGGGTCTGAAGCGTTTGCTTCAGACCCTTTTTATGTTTATTACCATGTGCCAACGTTATGGCCGTTGCCTGTTTTTGAACTCTGAGCGTAATACTTTACTGCTCCACCCGGATATGTGATGTCAACCGTCTGTGAGGTACCATTGGTAAATATGATATACTTCACGTCTTTTGGCACATCAAATGTATATAGCGTTTCTCCGTATTCGTTTGTGCCTGACTTTGTCATAGCCTTACCCGGCCAAGTGACCATTGATGTATTTGAATCACTCCAGTAATAGCAATAGAGCGTTCCGCTCCAGTTGAGTGAATTTGTGAATGTCACCTGATTTCCTGTTACAGGTGCAGTGGTAGGTTTTACTGTCGGTTCAGTAGGCTGTGTTTGTGGTTCTGTCGGTGTAACTGTCGGAGTATAATCGACAAGCTTGCCGACATTTTTTGTGTCTGTCAACATCGCGATATAGCGTTGAACTATAGTTGCGTCGGTAATGTTTACGTGAGAGCTCGCATCGCAATCTGAGAGATCGGCATAATAATCGTTGTCAGTAATAATATTTGCCATTCTTCGCTGGATTGTAGTTGCGTCTACAATGTTGATAGTTCCGTTTCCGTCCGCATCGCCGTAAACCATATCAGAAACTTTAAATTTTATTGTTTTTTCTGCGTATTCCTTGTAATAGTCAGTAGATGAAACAGTGAGGGTATATTCTCCCGCTTTCTGAGGGGTGAAGGTACAGGAGGTTGTTGTGCTGTTGATAAGATAGTTTGAAGAAGAATATTTGTTTACTTCATCAAGCCATACGTTGCCTGTGCTATCTTTTATCACAAAGCGTGACTCTGGTTTGTGCGGACCTGAGAGTAATCCTTCAAATTCGGTGATACTTGAGAATGTTACCGGTTTTGATACAAGGTGGTTTGGTTTATCTGAAATTATAGACTTGATTATGAACGGTTGGTCAGTAACATCGACCAGTATGGAGGTTTGTGCTGTTTGCTGTGCATAGTCCATTACTTCTACGGTAATTTTGTATGTAGTTTCATTTTCGAATTTTAACGGGCTGTTCTCGTATTTAACGTTATAGTTAACTGTCTTTATTGCACCTGTGCTGAGGTCTTCCATAGTGTATTTATACTGGTATGGTTCGTATCCACCTGTTACATTAAAATCGAGTTCGCAGCGTTTTTTGATGTCAGGAGTGCCGTTTGAAACCTTTAAGTCAGAGATTTTGAGCTCTTCATGCTGACCTTTAGTGAAATAGTAGTTAAGTCCTGCTACAGCTTTGTAGTTGTTGCCAGAGTTATCGTCGATTTTACCGGAATCATCACTAAAATAGAGGTCGACAGAGCTTGTATCTTCGATAACGTATTTGTAGAGGTATCCGTAACGCTCGTCGTTTTCTTCCATCTTCACTTTCGTAAAGGTGGAGCCTGACTTTTTGTAATGGAGGTTAGGCTCGTCAAAGCCTACGTAGTAAACAACAACGTTGTCTGTGGTTTTGTTTTTGAGAGGTGCGCTCCATTCACCGCCGTTTATGGTTATTGGATAATTTGCGCTCACCTTGTATTCCTTGCCGGTGTACTCGTTTACAAGCGACACACCCTTCACAATTACGGTGCTTGGATCATCCTGACCATCTTTGACGGTTATTGTAAAATCGTAGTCTTCGAAATTAGCGGTCGTAAGAGCAGGCGACAAATCATTCAGAGGATAAAGGAAAGTTGCGTCGCATGCGGTTGTTGTACCATTAAAAGCGTGCTTGTCGGTGGTGCCGAAATATCTCGCGTCATCGAGCATATAGCGACTGTATTCACTACCGTGAAGTGAAGCAGAGAAAACAGCGTAGAATCGCGATCTGTTTGCAGTATTGACTGCGAGTTTTGCGTAGATGTCGTTGCCTTCGTTTACACTAACGTCTATTCTTGTGATTTCATCAAACACACGTCTTCTTTTGCTGTTCTGGGCAACTCCTTCAACACACGAAACATCATTCAAAGAGTCGTAAGAAATCCAGATGAAGCCTTTGTTGCCCCAGTTTGTGCCCCATGAGTTAGCGACTTTCAGAGCGCCCATTTCACCATCGTCTATAGCGTTATTATCGTTAATATCGCACCAAATGTTGTCGTTGTATCCGACGATAGTCATACGATGTCCGCCTTCAGTAGAAGGAAGCGCGCTCAAGTATTGTTCATTTAAATATTTATCATTTTCAGGAGCATTTGCGTTTGCTTTGAGCTTTTTCTTTCCTTTATCAAGACTTGTTATGTAAGTTGAACATCCGAGTATATCACCATTTGATAATGCGGTTTTAATCGCGAGCAAATCTTCGTCATCAGGAGACGTGATGTCTTTTCCGTCTTTACCGATATCTTCAAAAAGCTGGTAATCAGCTAAACGATAACGCATCGCCTCACGCCAGACTTTTTCGTCTGTGCTCCAGCTTAAGTAATCCTTTGCGTCGTATGGTAAAGTTTTTAAAGTAGGACAGCCGTGCTGTTTTAAGATACCGTATACCTGAGCGTAGTTAGTGCCTGAGCCTGTGCCGTGACATAAGAAGTTAAACGCCCACTTCGGTGAGAATGAGTTGTCTTTGGTTGTTGTGACTTTTCTTGCTCTGTTGATTTCGTAAGTGAACTGGTAATAGGAACTTGCGAATGGTACACATGAGTTAAGAGAACCCTGAGTGTCAATTACAGGGAAATAAGGAGACTGGCTGTTATCAGCGGATGAAGGGAGAGTATATGCTCCTGTTGCGGCAACATCTTTTTTGCCGGTTTGATTCGCATCTTTAAGTTCAAAGTAATCATCTACTGTCGAAATAACATATGGGTCATCAGTATTTTCTGTTTCAAGGCTTAAGTCGCCCATTCCGAGATCAGAAAAATCATCGTTTGTTTGCAGTGCGCTAGCACTAAAAGGGAAAGATGATACCAGTATAGTAAGCATCATAAATACACAAAGGAGCTGTTTTGTCTTTCTCATCTTTATGACCTCTGAAAATCTAAAGTTATACCGATATTTATTATAACGATGTAATTGTTCAAGTTCAATCAAACTTAGTATAAAGATAAAGAAAAGCTCTGTTTTCATAAAAAAGTCAAAAAACAGGGCACTAATTTGTGAAAATAACGCTTTATATTGCATATATACGGTTGCAGTGTTATACTCGAAGAGGATTTATGCGAAACGCAAGGAGGAATTAATGTGAAAATCCAAAGCAAAGTTTTGTCATCGGTGCTTATATTAAGTATTATAGTGTCGATGCTGAATGCTCTTCCGGTAGGAGCAACTGTGTTCGAAAAAACACAGTCATCATTTGAAAGAGTAGAAACCAAGGACGGTATCCGCTACGTTGGTGCTACAGGTAATGCTGAAATCAGTGAAGAAGTGCCAGAAAATACAGTAATCATCAATTCTGTAAGCGATTATAATAATCTGGCTCAGAACAGTGATGATAGTAAAAAGAATGTCGCAACGACTGGTGCAGGTTCGCTGCCGTCGGCAGTTGATAATAGTGCGTCGAGATTTTTCCCTGCTATAGGAGATCAGGGTGGAGTTGGCTCTTGTCAGTTCTGGGCTCAGGTTTACTACCAGTTTACATACACGATGAACAAAGAGATGGGAGTAACTACTACTGCAGATAATACATTCTCTCCGCAGTGGGCGTACAATATTGTTGCCAGCACAGACGAGATGACTGGTACATGTTATAATCTGTACACAATGATGAGAGTACAGGGTAATGTTTTTCAGAGTCAGGTGCCTTACACTGAAGATTTACGATCATTCCATCCAACTGAAGAAATATGGAAAACTTCTATCAAATACAGACTCAAGGATTATCAGAAAATTGCAAGTGTCGGTGAAAAAGATTCAACAATTACATCTGTGGATGACGAGGATCTTGCTGTTATAAAAACTGCGCTTGCAAATGGTGATGTGCTTGCTTTTTCAAGCTATATCTATAGCTGGGATATCACTAAATTAAAACAGAATAGCGCCGCTCCTGAAAACAAAAAATATGAAAATCAGGAATTTTTGCGCGAGGTAGATGGCTCTGAAGGTAGCCATAGACTGTCGCTTGTCGGATATAATGACGATATCTGGTGCGATGTAAACGATAACAACATTGTAGACGATGGTGAAATGGGCGCGTTCAAAATTGCAAACTCGTGGAGCGACAAATGGGGAAATAATGGCTATATGTGGGTTTCTTACGATGCCTTAAATGAAGTTTCGTGTGTGCAGGGCGCAACACCTGAAGCAAAAAGACTGCCTGTTTTTGGTGAGATGAGCCGAATCGATGTTATGCAGTATGGTGAGGATTCACAACTTTACTTAAAATACACCCTTAACACAGCTGACAGAACACAAGTAAAGCTCACAATAAATGCCGAAAAAGACGGCACACCATACTCAAGACAGGTTTACTCAAATATCTTCCACGGAGATAAAATCGCTTATGATGGTTCATCTCAGGCGACAGACGCTACGATGGTCGGATTGCTCAGCAACGTTGTCGAGGGAATAAAGAGTGAGGATTTGAATGGCTACAGTTTGAGTGTTACTTTCGAAGATATGCAAAAAGATGGCAATGTTCTTACGGTAAAAGACGTTGTTTTTGTCGACGAAACCGCAGGAAAAGTTTACGAAGCTGAAAACGCTTATCCTCTCATTCTGGATGGTGAACAAAAAACAGTAAAATACACAGAATCAACTCTTAATCACGCTGTTGTTTATTACAGAGGCTACGATAATCCGAAAATAAGTTATAAAGTTTCAGACGGTGAGTTTTCGAGTGCGGATATGGTGTACACGGATGAGCGCCGCGGTTACCTGTACAAATATGTAATAGACCTTAAAGAAAACGATAGCGCTTGCATTTACTTTACAGGAGAAAACGGCGATACTGACGATAATTCAGGCGAATGTTATACAGTAAACAGAGGAAATAATTTCTTTGTGACAGAAGATTTGATAAAGCCTATTACCGGTGTGATTACTAAAGATTTGAATTCAGTTATAGACGTTGATGGCGGATGTAATTTTAATATATCAGTTAGTGGTGGTTACGCTCCATATCTGTATCGATACACGTTTACAAATCTCTCAACAAACGAGCAGTTCGTTGAAGAATTCAAAGAAAAACCAAATACAACGTACTACTTCAGAGAGGAAGCAGAATATGAGGTTGCAGTTGAAGTAAAGGATTTCTCGGATAATATAGTTGTCATCAAAGATATAGTCGAAGTAAAGAATATGCCGTTCATGTTCAAAGAAATGCACACCGAAAAACCAGCATATCTTGTAGGCGATAATGTGGTTCTGAATGCGACTACACAGCACGAAAAAATCAAATACACAGGCAGACCGAAAAACAAATATGATATTGTTATCACGGATGAAGAGGGCAACGTGTGCCACAAGAGCACAGTATCTTGTAAGACATTCAGCCTTATAAAACGTTATAGCAATATCATCGAAAACTTTGTTGTACACAAAAGTGGCAGATACAAAGCGACAATTTCATCGACGGATGCTAATAATGAGTTTGCGCAGATGAGTATTGAGTTTGATGTCTTCGATAAAACAATCGGCGACGCAAACTCTGATGGAAGCATCTCTGTAGTTGATGCTACATTGGTACAGAGAATGCTGGCTAGCATTATTTCTGTGGACGACATAAACAGAGAGCTTTCTGATAGCGATAAAAACGAGACACTCACTATTATTGATGCAACATATATTCAGCGTTATGTTGCACAATTAAACGACTGCGCGAGAGTTGGCGAAAAGGTGGAGTATATCCCACCTGTAGAGCCTACTCAGCCGACAGAACCTGAAACTGAGCCTACACAACCACCAACCCAACCGCCTGCTGGTGAAAACAAAGTAACATTCACAAATTCACACAAGTGGAGTGGAGATATATACTGTTATTATTGGAGTGATTCCAACAAAGCGATGACCTCTTGGCCAGGTGTTAAGATGACATTTGACAGTATAAATGAATATGGTGAGTCTATGTATACGTTTAACGTACCACAGGAAGCGACATATATCATCTTTACTAATGGTGCTGCACAGACAACGGATATAGCCTATCCGGGCGGTGTAGTCAGATATTATCCGATTTATGACTCTGACTCCAAAGGTAATAAGTTGGTTAATACATGGTAAATTTAAACTGAATAATGAGTAAAAATTAAGCCCGTACGATTCCGTACGGGCTTTTTGCATAAAGGAACAGGCTGTCTGATATAGACAGCCTGTTTTTATATTTACTTTTCAAAAAGTATAGAAGAACCGATGGTGTCGTAACCACTTGTGTATGACTTGCCTGTTGAAGAGATACATCTCACTGTGTAAGTGTATTCTTTTCCTGACTCAACACCTGTGTGAGTGAAGGTGGTTGCGGTTGTGTCTTTGAGTTTTTTCCAGCTTGAGCCAGACTTCACAAAAACTCTGTATTTTGCTGCACCCGTTACCTTATCCCACGTGATTTTCACGCCTTTTGAGGTGCTCTCAAGTTCTTTTATTACAGGAGCTGCGATAAAAGTGTTTTTTGATGAGGTTTTGTAGTAGCTCGAAAAATCTCCTGTGTTGTCGTATGCACGGACTCTGTATGTGTAACTTGTACCCGACTTTGCATTTTCGTGAACAAAAGTAGTGGTGGTTGATTCGCCAATCTTTTTAAAGCCTGAACCTGAATTTGCGTAAATGTTGTACTTGCTTGCGCCAATTGACTCTTTGTATGTAAGCTTTACTCCGTCTACTGTGTTCGAAGTTTTTGTAACAGCAGGAGTAGAGAGGAACATAGCCTTTGTGCCCACAGTATCATAACCACTTTTGTATGATTTACCTGTTGATGAGATACATCTTACTGTGTAGGTATAGGTTTTACCTGACTCGACACCTGTGTGAGTGAATGAGGTTGAAGTTGTGTCCTTGAGCTTTTTCCAGCTTGAGCCTGATTTCACAAATACTCTGTATTTTTCAGCACCCTCTACCTTACCCCATGTGATTTTTACACCTGTTTCTGTGTTTGACGTTTTTGTAATCTGAGGCGGAGCGATGTACTTATTTGAAAAGCCTGTGGAATTATATGCACTCACACTCTCACCGCTACTGTCATATGCTCTTACAGTATACTTGTATGTTGTTCCAGACTTAACATCTTTGTGAGTAAAAGTTGTTGTATCAGTTGTACCGAGTGACTTCCAGTTTGACCCTGACCTTACATAAACTCTGTATTTTGAAGCACCCTCTACAGCCTTTATTGTAAGCTGTGCACCATCGTTAGTGTTGGTGATTTTAGAGACTGATGGAGTTGTGAGTCTAACAATCTCAAGCGGAATGTCAGTAATAGAGTTTGTTGGTTTTCCGACAAATTGCACTGTATAGTAGTACTTTGTGCCGGCTTTTGCGGTTTTATCTGTATAAGACAAAGAAGTTGTAGTACCGATTTTTTCCCACTCAGTACTATCAGTGCATCTGTATATATCATATTTGCCACTTGATGCACCCGACGATTTAGAGAAAGTTATTTTAACTCCACCTGAAGTGTTCTGGATTTTTGTAAGTTTCGGCGCATTCAATGCCCAATACATATCATAAGCATCTGCATAATCGTCAGCGAGTGAACTCTTTACACCTACTACCATAAACCCACTATAGCTGTAATTCTTTCCATCTTCTTCAAAACACCCCAAAGCCATACCGCCAATACGCTCAACACTCTTTGGAATAACAATCTGATACAAGTAGTGACAATTGAAGAATGCTTGTGAACCTATTATTTCGAGACCGGATTTTATATCCACTTCGTATAGGTTTTCACAGCTCATAAAAGCTTTTTCCCCAATTTCAGTACAAGACGCAGGAATGTTTATTCTCTCGAGAGAAGTGCAATTATAAAACGCCTTTGTGCCTATTGATTTGAGCTTTGTGTTGTTTTCTAAATCAACTGTAACAAGATTTGTACAGTTTTCAAATGCGCTCTCGTTTATGTATACAACGTTGTTCAAGGTGATTTCAGTAAGTCCAACGCAGTTATAAAAAGCACAACTATACACTCTTTCGATTTTGTTATCATTAACAAAGCTTATATCAACAAGATTTTCGCAATTATAGAAAGCTCTGCTTCCAACAGCCTTGATTGTGCCAGTTTCTATACTTTCAAGGCTTGTACAATTATTGAAGCAATAATCCTTAATAGTATCTATACTGTTCGATAATTTTACTGTTTTTAAGTTAGTGCAACCATCAAACACATAGCCGCCTAAAGATATATCTTCTTTATTTGGTAAAGCAACACAAGTAAAACCTGTGCAACCTGAAAATGCACCATCGCCGATATAGGTACAGTTAGAAAAATCAAAACTTGTAAGGCTTGTACAATTTGAGAAAGCATTTTTACCAATACTATTCAACTTGCCCGCTTGTATATTTTTAAGATTTGTACAACCAAAAAAGGCTTTATCGCCGACATCAGTACAGTTAGCAAAAGAAAAATCCGTAATGTTTTTACAACTACTAAACGCACTATTACCGATGCTTGTTATGTTGCCTTCCTGTGTATTCTTTAGATTTGTACAACCCGAAAAGGCACCATTACCAACAACAGTACAGTTTGAAAAATCAACGTTTGTGATACTTACGCAGTTAGAGAAAGCATTACTGCCGATACTTGTTATTTTGCTGATATCTATATTTTCAAGACTTGTACATTCACTAAAGAAAGAATCTGGAATGGCATCTATGGTATTATCTAAGTTGACTGTATTTAAGTTGGTACATTTACTAAAGGCTCCACTCGCGGAAGTTAAATCCATATTATCCGGCAAGGTTATGGATGTAAGACCTGTACAATAAGAAAATGCTTTTTGACCGATTTTATTACAATAAGTGAAATCATAGTTTGTGAGTTTTTCGCAGTAGCTGAAAGCATATTCGCCTATACTTGTTATCTTACTTGCGTTTATATTTTCAAGACTATTGCAACTACTGAAGAAAGAGTCAGGAATGAAATTTATATTGTCAGGGAAATTAACTGTTTTTAAGTTACTACACTGACGAAACGCTCCAACTGCAGAAGTTATATCAATATGACTTGGCAAAGTTATGGATGTTAAACCATCACATCCATAAAATGTATCTTTACCTATTTTACCACAATAAGTGAAATCAAAAGATTTCAGGTCACTACATACAAAAACACGATTTTCTAAAGATAGCAGAGTGTCTCTTGGCTCAATTACCACATCTGATAAATAGTAGTTACAATCAAACGCACCTGCACCTATTGTTTTTACACTAGCAGGAATTGTCACCTGTTTTATTCGGCAGTATAAAAACGCATTTGCACCAATAGTTTCCAGATTTTTCGGTAACTGTATACTTGCAAGGTCGCTATTGGCGAATGCACTTTTGCCGATATATGTCAGTGAATCAGGCAAATTGATTTCAGTAAAATACGTACATCCCTCAAAAGCATAATCCCCTATAGTTGTTATATCAGCCTCAACAGTTACTTTTTTTAACTTTCTATTAAATGTAAATGCGTTTGCTCCGATTTGTGTGACAGTTTTATCCCCAGCAGTTTTAGGAATAACTAATTCTTCGGATATAATTTTTGAATTTATATCAACTACACTCAAAGTTGAATCATCAAGCTCTAAATATCTGATGCCGTTTTCTTCAAATGTGTAATCATCTGCAGCACTTACAGTAAATGGCGCTGACAGAATTACCGATAACAAAATCAGCATACATAAAATGATGGATAAAACTCTATTTGTTGTTTTCATAATAACACTCCTTTTTAGTTAAAATTTGAAATATTTGGTCCAATTGGGTCCCATACTATCTCGCCTTCATAAGGGGTGATGTTAGATGGAACTTCAACATAAGGCTCAGGGTCTGGTTCGAAACTCTGACTGGAATCACCAAAAATGGTGGTATAGTACTCAAACTGTTTCTTATATGCTTCGCTTTCATAATACGGCACGACTTCGTATAATTCCTGCGAATAGTTGCCTGAATAATCATACGAATAATCGTAGTATTCCTGCGCTGCTTCTGTCGGTTTTTCAGTAGATTTTTCAGTTTCCTTTTCAGTAGGAACTTGCGTTTCTTTTTCTGTTTCAGGCTGTGTTTCTTCTGAAGCAGTCGCTACGGTTTCTTGAACCTGTGGGGTGTTATCTGTCGGTGCCTCTACCTTTTCTGCGCTGACTGGACTGCTCATAAACAGTACCATAGTGACAACACACAAAACCGCAGAGATAATGATTACATATAGTGCAGGTTTTTTGTAGCTGAGAATACTTTTGACTCTTGTTTTTACGTCGTTTTCAGCAAAAGCCAGAGGACACGAAAGAGAAACCGTTTTCTTCTGTGAAAAGTTAAGCAGCGCGTATGAGTACTTTTTTCTCGCTGTCGGGCTTAGTGTTTTTGTGACACTTTCATCACAGAAAAGCTCGATGTCCTTAACAAACAAAAAGTATGCCAACCAACAAAGAGGGTTAAACCAGTGTATGCTCAAAAGTAAAAAGCCTAGCGGTTTGAAGAAATTATCGCCGTGTTTTATGTGAGTTTGCTCATGAGAGATAACGAGATTTATATCGTGCTTGCTCATTGATGAAGACAAGTAAATCTTTGGTTTGAAAATACCGAGTACAAACGGAGAGCTCACATTATCGCACATATATATGTTGTCTTTGTAGCGAACACTCGTGCGTACGGATAAGCATATTTTTATATAACTTATTACCATATATAGAAGCATTATCGCCACACCGCAAATCCAGATATATGGGAGTATATCGAAAAAGCTCAGACTATTTGTATCGGGTTGAGCTGTGGCAGTAGCCTGTGGAATATATGCGGTGGACGTTTCAACATTTTCGTTAAAGCGCTGAGCATTAGGAATCAAGCTCAGTTTGCTTTCAAATGAAAACGGTACAAGCAGTCTTACTGACACCATTGCCCACAAAACATATCGTGCTCCTTTCGGAGCTTTTTTAAGTAGTAATCTCAGTATCAGCACAGCCACTATAAGGAATGACGAAACAATACTAAGGTTCAGGATTTCAGTAAATAATGCGTTCATTTTATTCTCCGTAGTTATCAATCATTTTTTTGATTTCATCGACTTCTTTTTTAGAAAGTTTGCGTTTTGATGTAAAAGCGGCCAAAAACGCAGGTAATGAACCCTCAAAAGTCTCTTCAACAAAGCTTTCACTTTGCTTTGCGTAATATTCATCACGCGATAAAATCGCGCTGACGGTTGCGTTTTCAATAGCAAAAATCCCCTTATCTGAAAGGCGTTTTAACACGGTATATGTCGTAGTGCGTTTCCAACCGAATTCCTTTTCGCAGATTTTGATGAGTTCTGCTGTAGCGATAGGTTCTTTCTTCCAGATAATGTCCGCAAATTTCGCTTCAATAACTCCGAGTTTTGTTTCTTTCATAATTCATCGCCCTCATTTCTTTATTCTAAGTCTACAGTCTGTAGACAAAATTGTCAACACTTTTTTATTAAATCAACCGCATATAAAAATTGTTTTTTGTTTATGCGTTTTTAACGGGTTTTTTGCATAAAAAACAGTGTCGAAATTTGTGTAATATGCAGTTAGACTTTTAGCGTATCTGGATGATATAATAAATATGTACGGGAAATTATAGTTCGTATAGACGGAGAGTTTTAAAATGAAAAGATTGATAGCGTTAGCGTTGTCGTTAGTTTTACTTTTGAGCAGTACCGTGGCTGTTTGTGCTAAATGTGTTTTTGGCGATGCAAACGGTAATGGTCAGGTTGAAGTAATTGATGCAACAACGGCACAACGTATTGTTGCAAAACTTGATACATTAGATGAAGGTGCATTTGAGAGATTCGACGTAAATGGTGATGGTCAGCTTACTGTTATGGATTGTACATATATACAGCAGTATGTTGCTCATATAATCGAGACTTTTCCAGTTGAGGAAAAGAGCACTGAATCCACAGAGCCTTCTGAAGAAATTTCGTATTCTACTGATTCTTCGATTATTCCTCAGGAGTCTCAAAATCCTGAAGGCACAGAGGATGTAGAACCTACTGAAGAGCAGACACAGGCGCCTACTGTCAGCAAAGACGAGATTTACAGAGTTTTAGAACAAGAAATCTTAAAACTCGTTAATGTTGAGCGTGAAAAAGCAGGGCTAAATCCTCTGAAATTCTGGGATGCGCAGTATGAATGTGCAAAAATCAGGGCGTCGGAAATCACAACACCAGAAACATTCTCGCACACCCGTCCTGACGGCAGAGCGTGGTATACTGTTTTTGAAGACTGTGGTTTCGATGACTACTGGAAGCTTGGTGAGAATCTTGCATTGTATTTCACTAGTGCAGAGCACGTTATGTATGGTGAATCCGGATGGATGAATTCGCCTGGTCACAGAGCCAATATCTTAAACCCTGACTTTGATTATATTGCTATTGGTGTATGTGAGTCGGCGGATTATGAAGGATATTATGCTGCTACTCAGCTGTTCTTGAGCTCTTGGGATATGTATCATAAATAAACTGAAAAATGACGTAAAAAAGGGACGCATCAAGCGTCCCTTTAATTTTTGTTTAATTTTATGCTTTTACGATGATTTCGAAGTATTCTTCGGACGTGTTAGCGTTACGATAAATAACAGAAATTTCACCTGTTGGGTTCTTTGTGTTCATCTGATATTTCATAGCAGCTTCGCCGATTTTCTGAGCTTCTTCTTTTAAAGCTTCTTCGCCGAGTTCTTCGTATGACTCCGGTGTAATACCTACAATAATTTCTGTGATGTCAGGATTGTAGTATGAGTACTGACCTGATGACTTAATCTCAAGACGGGACTCTTCCTTAACTTCTTCGTAATAGTCGACAATAAACTCATCGTACTTTTTGTTATCGAACTTGTATGTTACGTTACCAGCATCGTCGACTGTTGTTTCGTTTGCATAATCATTTACGAAATCGTCTACGTATTTTGGTTCAACAGTGGTTTTGACCTTACAACCTGTAAGTAAAGCAGCGAGCATAACAACTGCTAAAGTAGCATAAATAACTTTTTTCATAATTAACCTCCCGATAAATATTTATCGAATAACTATTATTATATATTGTAATTCAAAAAAATCAACAAGAACTAAATCTTAATCAATTTTTTCTATGAGGATTTCTTCGATTCGTCGGTCTTCGACTTTAAGTGCTGTGAACTTAAATCCACAGTGCTCAACACTCGGATGCTCGTCCTCGTGAGGTACTCTACCAAGTACTGTGAGCATAAAACCAGCGATTGTGTCAGAATCGTCGTCGTAGATGTCTTTGCCGATAAGTTCCTCGACGTCCTCGATTGAAGTAGAGCCGTCTACGTGATACTTTTTATCAGAAATCTGCTTAATTTCCTCTTCTTCGTTGTCGTATTCGTCCTGAATATTACCTAAAATGTCTTCAATCAAGTCTTCGAGTGTGATAAGCCCCTCGGTACCGCCGTATTCGTCAACAACGATGGCAATCTGCGTTTTCTCCTTGTTCATCTGTTCAAAAAGCGAACGACAGTCCTTTGTCCTAGGCACAAAAAGAACTTTTCTCACAATGTCAGAAATTTTGAAGTTTTTCGGAACTTCACAGCAGACGTATTTCAGCAAATCTTTTACATAAAGCACGCCGATTATGGAGTCAACGTCGTCGTGATATACAGGAAGTCTGGAGTATCCTGACTCAACCGCAACGTTTACTGCTTCTTCTAAAGAGTCACTATCTTCAATAGCAATCATATCGCGACGGTGTGTCATTATTTCGTATGCAACGGTGTCGTCAAAGTCAAAAACGTTTTCTATGATGCTTTTAGTGTCGTCTTCGATAAGACCTTTTTCCTGCCCTTCTTCGACAAGTGAGAGGATTTCTTCTTCTCTTTCTTGCACCATTTCAGAGTCGGTTTTTTTCTTGAACAGCCTGTCTAACAGCTTTGTTTTTTTATTGTTTTTAATACCTGAATCGTCAGGCATAGCAGTCATCCTTTCAAAGATGTATTCTATAACAGTCTAAGTGTACAAAATAAAAACTGCAATGTCAAGTGACAAGTTTGATACTATAGATGGAAATATTATGGTTGTGTGTTATAAACTGGCGGGAACGATTAGTAAAAAACATAACTTTTACACTTTACATAAAGAACAAAAAGTGTTATTATAAACGGTGGTAAGTCAAGAAAATACTTTTCCTGACAATCCTAAATTTTTTGCCGGTGTAAGAAAGAGCTCATCTTACAGTGGCATAACTAAAAAGGGAGGAAATTAAATTGGCAAGAAAAATGAAAACCATGGACGGCAACAACGCTGCGGCTTATGTGT
>JAFOED010000111.1 GCA_017380355.1 Ruminococcus sp.
AAGCGGATCCCCGGGAGTAAGCGACTTAAGTTCGGGACAAAGACGCTCTATTATTTCCTTGTAATTAATATCCTTACAATCCTCAATCATAACAAGTGTATGTGTATCTGACTGTCTGAGGAGATACTCAATCTCGTGGATTTTATATGCAGTGTTTACCGTTACCAGTACGGCACCGATTTTTGTGGTTGCCCAGAAAGTAATGAACCACGCAGGAACGTTGGTTGCCCACACGGCAACGTGGTCGCCTGCCTTTACTCCCATGGAAATAAGTGCCGCCGCACATTCGTCAACATCACGACGGAACTGTGCGTAAGTTCTTGTATAATCAAGAGTGGTATACTTAAATGCGTACTGATCGGGGTACTTCTCCGCCATTGTATCAAGCACATCAGAGAAAGTAGCATCAATTACATCATACTTTTTCCATACAGAAAAACATTTTTGGCACAACAGTTAAGGTAGAGGAAATGCAGTCAGAAGCAGGTGCTGCAGGTACAGTTCACGGCTCACTCAACGCCGGTGCACTTACAACTACATACACAGCTTCACAGGGTCTTCTCCTCATGATCCCTAACATGTACAAGATCGCAGGCGAACTGCTCCCATCAGTTTTCCACGTATCTGCTCGTTGTGTTGCGTCACACGCACTCAACATCTTTGGCGACCATTCTGACGTTTATGCATGCCGTCAGACAGGTTTTGCTATGCTCGCTGAAACAAACACACAGGAAGTTATGGACCTCGGTGCTGTTGCTCATCTCGCAACAATTAAGTCAAGAGTTCCATTCATCAACTTCTTCGACGGTTTCAGAACATCACACGAAATCCAGAAGATCGAGATCTGGGATTACGAAGATCTTAAAGAAATGTGCGATATGGACGCAGTTAACGCTTTCAGAAAGAGAGCTTTAAACCCAGAGCGTCCTGTAATGCGTGGTTCACACGAAAACGGCGACATCTTCTTCCAGCACAGAGAAGCTTGTAACAAGTACTACGATGCAGTACCAGGTATTGTTGAGGAGTACATGGACAAGGTTAACGCTAAACTCGGTACAGACTACAAACTCTTCAACTACTACGGTGCAGAAGACGCAGAGCGCATTATCGTTGCTATGGGTTCTATCTGTGACGTTGCAGAAGAAGTTATCGATTATATGAACGCTGCAGGCGAGAAGGTTGGTCTCGTTAAGGTTAGACTTTACAGACCATTCAGCGCTGAAAAGCTCGTAGAGGCTATTCCTGCTACAGCTAAGAAAATTGCAGTTTTAGACAGAACAAAAGAGCCAGGCGCACTCGGCGAGCCACTTTACCTCGACGTTGTTGCTGCTCTTGCTAAGTGTGGCAGACAGGCTACAGTTTGCGGCGGTAGATACGGTCTTGGTTCAAAAGACACACCACCATCATCTATCTTTGCTGTATACGAAGAGCTCTCAAAAGATGCTCCAAAGCCACAGTTCACTTTAGGTATCGTTGACGACGTTACAGAGCTTTCATTACCTGAAAAGCCATCACCAAACACAGCTGCAGAAGGCACAATCGAGTGTAAATTCTGGGGTCTTGGCGGTGACGGTACTGTTGGTGCTAACAAGAACTCTATCAAGATCATCGGTGACCACACTGATAAATACGTTCAGGCTTACTTCCAGTATGACTCAAAGAAGACAGGCGGTATCACAATTTCTCACTTAAGATTTGGTGATAAGGCTATCAAGAGCCCATACTACATCAATAAGGCTGACTTCGTTGCTTGTCATAACCCATCATACGTTCTCAAGGGCTACAAGATGGTTCAGGACGTAAAACCAGGCGGTGTATACCTCATCAACTGCCAGTGGGATGCTGAGGAACTCGACAAGCACTTAGACGCTGCTACAAAGAAATATATCGCCCATAACGACATTCAGCTTTACACAGTTAACGCTATTGACCTTGCTGTTGAAATCGGTATGGGCAAGCGTACAAACACAATCCTTCAGGCTGCTTTCTTCGCACTCGCTAAGGTTATGCCAATCGAAGAGGCTGTTCAGTATATGAAGGACGCTGCTACAAGATCCTACCTCAAGAAGGGTCAGGATATCGTTGATATGAACCACAAGGCTATCGACGCTGGTGTATCAGCATACAAGAAGATTGATGTTCCTGCTGCTTGGGCTTCTGCTACTGACGATACTGCTCCTACAGCTTCAGTTGGTAAAGAGAAGCTCGTTAAGATGGTAGACGGCATCATGCTTCCAGTTGGTAAGATGGAGGGTGACTCACTCCCAGTATCAGCATTTATGGATCACGCTGACGGTACATTCGAGCAGGGTGCTTCTGCTTACGAGAAGCGCGGTGTAGCTGTTATGGTTCCACAGTGGAACGAGGCTACTTGTGCTAAATGTAACAAGTGTGCATTTGTATGTCCACACGCTACTATCCGTCCATTCGCTCTTAACGAAGAGGAAATCGCTAACGCTCCTGAGAACCTCAGAACTTGCGAGAAGCCAATCGTTAAGACAGAATATAAGTACACTCTCGCTGTTTCTCCATTCGACTGTATGGGTTGTGGTGTTTGTATCGGCGTTTGTCCTACAAACTCACTCACAATGGTACCTCGTGAGACTCAGGATGCTGAGCAGGCAGTATTTGATTACTGTGTTGCTAACGTTACTGAGAAGGAAGAAACAACAGCTAACATCAACGTAATCACATCTCAGTACAAGCAGCCACTCCTCGAGTTCTCAGGCTCATGTGCAGGTTGTGCTGAAACATCATACGCAAGACTTATCACTCAGCTCTTCGGTGACAGAATGTACGTTTCTAACGCTACAGGTTGTTCATCTATCTGGGGTGGTCCTGCTGCTACATCACCATACACAACAAACAAAGACGGTCACGGTCCTGCATGGGCTAACTCACTCTTCGAGGACAACGCTGAGCACGGTCTTGGTATGTACCTCGGTCAGAAGGCAGTTCGTGACAGACTCATCGAGCAGGTTAAGGTTCTCCTTACTGCTGAGTGTGCAACAGACGAAGTTAAGGCTGCTGCAGCTGCTTACCTCGACACAGTTGATGATGGTGAAGCAAACGCTAAGGCTACAAAGGCTTTAGTTAAGGCTCTTGAGCCAATCAAGGACGACTGCGACAACTGCAAGTCTATCTATGAGTCAAAAGAGTTCTTATCTAAGAAGTCAGTTTGGATCTTCGGTGGCGACGGTTGGGCTTACGACATCGGCTTCGGCGGTGTTGACCACGTTCTTGCTACAGGTGAAGACGTAAACATCATGGTATTCGATACTGAGGTTTACTCTAACACAGGTGGTCAGGCTTCTAAGGCTTCTAACATCGGTCAGGTTGCTCAGTTTGCTGCTGCTGGTAAGGCTATCCAGAAGAAGTCACTCGCTGACATCGCTATGTCTTACGGCTACATCTACGTTGCTCAGATCGCTATGGGCGCTGATATGAACCAGACTCTCAAGGCTATCCGCGAAGCTGAAGCTTACAAGGGTCCATCTATCATCATCGCTTACGCTCCTTGTGAGATGCACTCAATCAAGGGCGGTATGATCAACTGCCAGAAGGAAATGGAGAAGGCTATTGCTTGCGGTTACTGGAACAACTTCCGCTTTAACCCAGCACTCAAGGCTGAGGGCAAAAACCCATTCATCCTTGATTCAAAGGCTCCATCTGCTTCTTACCGTGACTTCATCCTCAACGAGGCTCGTTACAGCTCACTCACACGTTCATTCCCAGAGAGAGCAGAAGAACTCTTCGAGAAGGCTGAAGCTACAGCTATGGCAAGATACGAAGAGCTTGCTAAGCGTGCAGAGAAATAATCTGAGCGCATCATAAGCTTTAATAAATAAACATCGGCGGTGTGGGTTTCCACACCGCCTTTTGTTTTGTTGACATCAGCCATATATAGGAGTATAATATCGGTGTTCACAATAGAATAAGTCGAAATTTTGTGCTTGCACACTCAGGTACACAGCTCGATTGTGTATGAGAGGACGAGGGAAGCGTGGTGAGAATCCACCGCAACAGCCATTACCGTATTTTGGGTATCCAATAAGTCGGAATGCTCGTCATTTTTTGAAACGCAAACGGTTTTCGGGCAACGGAGAACTGCGGATAATGATTTTTTCGCGTTCTCTTGGAGAACGCGTTTGTTTTTATTCATTGAGAATGGATTTTCAATGAAAGAAGGATGTAAAATGAAGAAAATTTTATCAGTTTTTGTGGCATTAGCGTTATGTTTTGTGCTCGCATTCTCGCTTTGTGCATGTGGTAGCAGTAGTGACACACAGCCAACAGAAACACAGGCAGAAACACAGGCGCAAGACCCGTTGTGGGAAAGTGCTATTTACACCGAGGATGTTACTATCGGTGAGGGTGAAACTTCAATTAACGTGATGGTTGAAGCAGGCGAAAAGGCGGTAATGATTACTGTTCAGACAGATGCCGAAAATCTTGAAGATGCACTTAAAGGTGTTAACCTTATCGAAGGCGAAGAGAGTGAATATGGCCTTTATATTAAAAAAGTAAACGGAATTTTAGCTGATTATGATGAAGACCAGACATACTGGGCGATTTATAAAGATGGCGAGTATCTTATGACAGGTGCAAATGAAACCTCAATTTCAGATGGTGATAGCTACGCTTTGGTACGTGCGAAGTAAATGTGCAGGAAAAATCAAAATAAAAATGTAAAACTCACTATATTTGAGATGACGCTTTTTGCGATGTTTGGTGCAATGATGTTTATCTCGAAAATCGTGATGGAGTTTTTGCCGAATATACATTTAATCGGTATGTTTACTGTGCTTCTGACGATAGTTTATCGAAAAAAAGCGCTCGTCCCGATTTACATTTTTGTGTTATTAACGGGTATTTTTGGTGGATTTTCCTTGTGGTGGATTCCATACACTTACGTGTGGACGGTGCTGTGGGGAGTTACGATGTTACTTCCGAAAAATATGGGAAAAACAGCGAAAATGATAGTTTATCCGCTTACTTGTTCGTTACACGGGCTGCTCTTCGGAGTGCTCTACGCACCGGCCCAGGCGATACTGTTTTCGCTGAGCTTCAAACAGACGGTCGCGTGGGTTGTCGCGGGTTTCCCTTTTGACGTAACACACGCTGTCGGAAACCTTGTTTCGGGGTTACTGATTTATCCACTGTCGATATTACTTATAAAATTAAATACTAAAGTTATGAAACTATGAAAAAACGGCTTTGTGATGGGATTTTGCCCGAAATCGCAGAGCCGATTTTTATTGTCTAAAAAATAACGCTTTTTCTGTATAATATCCACAAATTTCCGTCGTTCATTTCGGTAGAAACGCCCTTGTAAAAATGCATATTATATAGTATAATATATCTGTATAATTATAATCAGGAGTAGTGTCTTATTTTATAAGAGGGGTTATTTTGGAGGCTGTGATGAGCGATATAAAGCACAAACTTAATATTGCGATGTTCGGCCACAAGCGAGTGCCTTCCAGAGAGGGTGGAGTTGAGATTGTGGTTGAGGAATTGGCCACAAGAATGGCACAGCTTTCACACAATGTTACTTTGTATAACCGTAGAGGCAAACACGTCAGCGACAAGTCGATAAACTCACAAAAGTTAAAAGAGTACAACGGTGCAAAAATCAAGTCGGTGTTCACTATCGACAAAAAAGGACTGGCTGCTGTTACTTCTAGCTTTTTCGCAGCGGTAAGATGTTCTTTTTCGAAAGCAGATGTTGTTCACATTCACGCTGAGGGTCCTGCAGCGATGACACCGCTTTTGAAGTTCTTCAGAAAACGTGTGGTAGTCACAGTTCACGGACTCGACTGGCAGAGAGATAAGTGGAGCGAGGGCTTTGCGTCGGAATATATCAAGTTCGGTGAAAAAATGGCTGTTAAACACGCCGACGAGATTATCGTTCTCAGCAACCGCGTAAAGAATTACTTTAGTGAAACGTACAACAGAGATACTGTTTACATACCTAACGGTGTGAACGCTCCAGATATTTTGGAAGCAAAACGCATTAAAGACGATTTCGGACTAGAAAACGACGGATATATCCTCTTTTTAGGACGACTTGTTCCTGAAAAAGGTGTGCACTTGCTTATAGATGCTTTTAAAAGCGTGATAACCGATAAAAAACTTGTTATCGCGGGTGGTACGTCTGATACAGATGATTATGTCGAAATGCTATTTGATAAAGCTAAATCCGACGAACGCATTATTTTTACGGGCTTTCAGCAAGGTGAAATATTACACGAGCTTTACTCTAACGCTTATGTTTATACATTACCTTCGTTACTCGAAGGTATGCCACTGTCGCTGTTAGAAGCGATGAGTTACTCGAACTGCTGTCTTGTTTCTGACATTGATGAATGTAGCGAAGTGGTCGAAGACAAGGCGGTTGTAGTTAAATCCGGCGATGTGACAGAGCTTACAAACGCTCTGCAGAATCTGTGCGATAACGAAGATAAAGTTAAAGCGTATAAACAAAACTCACGCGAATTTATACTAAAAAAATACAACTGGGACGATGTTACTGAAAAAACACTCGCCCTGTACAGAAAATAAGAGAAGTTTATGAAAATTTTGATGATAAACAAGTTTTTGCACCCGAACGGAGGTTCAGAAACTTACATATTCAAACTGGGTGAACACCTGGAGTCACTCGGACATAAAGTTGAGTATTTCGGAATGGAGCACGAGGGAAGAATCGTAGGGAACAGCGCTAACGCTTACACCTCTGATATGGACTTCCACGGTGGTTCTAAACTTTCGAAGCTCACATACCCGATAAAAACAATATACTCGAGAGAGGCACGTAAACAAATCAGAAAAGTTCTTGATGATTTTAAGCCTGACGTGTGCCACCTTAATAACTTCAATTACCAGCTTACTCCGAGCATTATTTTAGAAATAGTTAAATGGCGAAAGCAAGAGAACAAGAAATGTTCAATTGTATATACTGCTCACGATTATCAGCTTGTTTGTCCGAATCATATGTGCAGAAACGGCAACGATAATTGTGAAAAATGTCTTTCTGGTAGTTTTATCAACTGCACAAAAGGCAGATGTATTCACGGGAGCCTTGCTAAGTCGGTTATCGGTACTGCTGAAGCGGGTTTCTGGAAGAGTAAGGGTGTCTACAAGTACATAGATAAAATCGTCTGCTGTTCACATTTTATGAAATCAAAGCTCGACACTAATCCTCTTTTCAAAGAAAAGACAGTAGCTCTTCATAATTTTGTTGACAGGATGGAGCTCAAACAGCCGATAGAAAAAGAGGATTACGTCCTGTATTTCGGCAGATATTCCGACGAAAAAGGTGTCAGTACACTCGCACAAGTGTGCAAAAGCTTACCGCAGATTAAATTTGTTTTTGCAGGTACAGGACCACTCGAAGAGAGTTTCAGCGGTGTTAAAAATATAGAAAATGTCGGATTCAAATCAGGCGATGAACTCAAAGCGTTGATTTCAAAAGCTCTGTTTTCGATTTGTCCGTCGCAGTGCTACGAGAACTGCCCGTTTTCTGTTATGGAGAGCCAGATGTATGGCACTCCTGTGTTGGGCGCTGACATCGGCGGTGTACCTGAACTTATAAAAGAGGGAATAACTGGTGAGTTGTTTGAAAGTGGCAACAAACAGGATTTAAAAGAAAAAATCGAGAGCTTGTACTATGACAAAGAACGTATTGACTCATACTCGAAAAACTGTCTTGAAGTCAGTTTTGATAGTGCCGAGCAGTACGGTGCGAAAATTGTAGCGATTTACGAAGGGTGCTGTTAATGCAACGACAACGTGACGGATTCATAGACATAGTTAAAATTTATGCGTGCATCTTAGTCGTATTAGGACATTTTTTCCAGAGTATGGTATCATCCGAGATTATTCTTGCGTCGGACTTTATTCTCTGGTTTGACAAAACTATTTATTATTTTCACGTTCCACTATTTTTTATGTGTAGCGGATATCTCTTTCAGAAATACAGCAAAGTCACTACGTTTTCTCAGTGGGGTAACAACTTTCTGAAAAAAGCGCTTGCGTTTTCGGTTCCTTACTTTGTTTTTTCGACTGCTACATGGGTATTAAAAACCGTTTTTTCTTCTTCTGTGAATGAAGAAGCGGTCGGCTATTTCAGGTCGATGTTTTTAGAGCCGATTTCGCCGTACTGGTATTTGTATGCACTGTTTTTTGTGTTCCTGATTACACCGACGTTTAAAAACAAAAAAGTTGCTGTAGCAGGTTTGATATCTGCTTTTGTACTGAAAGTTGTATCGTTTTTTGTTACAGAGATGAGTATTTACGCTGTGTCGACTCTTATGCACAACGAGATCTGGTTTGTAGGCGGTATGTGCATAAGTTGTTTTGAACTTCCTGCTGCTCTTAAAAAGAAAGCTTTCAGATTTTTGTCGATATCTCTGTCTCTCGTTTTTGTAGTATCGAGTATCGTTCTGTACGTTTTCGACATAAAATACGCTTCTGCTTCGTTTGTGATGGGAATTATCGCGTGTATAGCTACATTTGTTATCGCTGTTAATGTCGAGAATGTTAAAGTTATTAAGACGATAAACTCTAAGCTTTCAAAATACACTTTGCCTGTGTTTTTGATGCACACTATTTTTGCTGCGGGATTCAGAGCAGTACTACTCAAGCTCGGGATAACAAATGTGGTGGTGCATATTGTGTGCGGACTGGCTATCAGCTTTTTCGGTCCGATTCTCACCGCTTTTATTATGTCAAAGGTAAAGTGGCTTGACTTTGTGTTATATCCGAATAAATATATAAAAATTAAATCAAGAGGTTAGAACAATGGCAAAAAAGCTTAACGGAACAGTTATCGTTACATATCGTTGTAATGCGAAGTGTACTATGTGTAACAGATACAAAGTTCCATCCCGTCCTGAGGACGAAATCTCTATTGAAACAATAAAAAAATTACCACAGATGTATTTTACAAACATCACAGGTGGCGAACCTTTTATCCGCGAGGATTTAAAAGATATCGTACGAGAGCTGTATAAGAAGAGTGACCGTATCGTTATTTCGACAAATGGTTTCTTTACTGACAGAATCGTCGATTTGTGCAAAGAGTTCCCGCAGATAGGTATTCGTATTTCTATCGAGGGCTTAGAACAGACAAACAACGACATCCGCGGGTTAGACGATGGCTATCAGAAAGGCTATAAGACCTTAAAGACGCTAAAAGAAATGGGTATGCAGGACGTCGGTTTCGGTATGACAGTACAGGATAAAAACGCTCCTGACTTATGCGCTCTTTATGATATTTCCGACGAGCTCGATATGGAGTTTGCGACAGCGTCACTTCACAACAGCTTCTACTTTGTGGAGTCTAACAACATCATTCACGACAGACTTATGGTGGCTCAGAATTTCGAGGACCTCGTAAACAAACTACTCGGCTCAAATTCTCCGAAAAAATGGTTCAGAGCTTATTTTAACCACGGTCTTATTAATTACATATTCTCCCAGAAGCGTCTGCTTCCGTGCGATATGAGCTTTGACACTTTCTTTATTGACCCGTACGGCGATGTTATGCCGTGTAACGGCACAAAAGAAAAGGAAGTCATGGGCAATTTAAACGAGCAGAGCTTTGATGAACTTTGGAACAGCGAGCAGGCTGAAGAAGTGAGAAGTAAAGTTCGTGCTTGTGACCGTAACTGCTGGATGATCGGTTCGGTTTCTCCTGCTATGCATAAGTACATCCATAAACCATTCTTCTGGGTGTTAAAACACAAGTTCCTGCGTTTTTTCAAGAAGAAAAAGTACAGTATGTATGAAAACAAGATTGTTCGTGATTTCAGAGATGGTAAGGTGACAAAAGAAGAGCTGGACCGTTGCTCGACTTGTGAGCGCTGTACAAAATAAGATATAGGTAGGCTTTTATGAAATCGATGGTGTCAGTGATCGTTCCTGTTTACAATGCTGAGAAGTATCTTGACAGATGTCTTTTGAGTATTGTTAATCAGACGTACAATTGCTTGCAAATAATGCTTGTTGATGATAGTTCGACTGATAGAAGCGGACAAATGTGTGACGAGTGGGCAGAAAAAGACAAACGTATAAAAGTTTTACATAAAGAGAATGGTGGAGCCGGCTACGCGAGAAACACAGGACTTGAACATATCACGGGTGATTTTGTCTGCTTTGTGGACAGCGACGATTATTTAGATGTTACGACCATAGAAAAATGCATATCTAAAATGGAGCTCGACCACTCAGATACTGCTGTGTTTTCGTCGCAGAATGTTTATAACGACGGAAAAGTTGAAGTCGAATCAGTCGACACAAGAAAAACATATTTCGACGAAAAAGCAGTAAAAGAAGAGCTTTTTCCGAGTCTATTCACTCTTTCTATGGGTTACGGAGTCGGAGTATGGGGCAAGATTTTTTCAGCAGATATAATTAAAAGATACAATTTACGCTTTTTGTCTGAACGAGAGATATATTCCGAGGATGCGCTATTTTTGCTGACATATTTTTCGAAATGCAAGTCAGCTTCTGCTGTTGCAGAGCACCTGTATAACTATTGTGAGAACGAATCGTCTATTTCCAGAGTGTACGACAAAGAAAAGGACGAGAAGCTTGATATCTGGCTTGACAAGGCGCTTGAGATTGCGGCTGACGAAAACCTTTCTCATAAAATGATTGCTCATATACAGTCCAGGTATCAGGATTGTGCTATGGTAGGATTCAAACAAGTGGTTTTGTCCGATATGAGTTTTTCATCTAAGATAAAATTGCTAAAAGAAAAATATAACAACGAAAAGCTAAAGAGCACACTGAATAAAGAGATTGTAAGCCTGCATGGGTTTGCGATGAGATTATTTTATTTTTGTGTAAAAAACAAATTGACTATTCTGAGCTATTTACTTTTATGGCTCAGATTGCATAAGTAGATACGGAGATTTATATGACACAGATGCGTGTAGGAAAACTGAATATTAAAACACAGCAGTTTCTGAAGTATCTGTCGGTGTTTATCTTTGTAATGCCTTTTTTACTATCGTTTTTACTGGATATTGTGCATTTACCGAGTTTGATAAAATATACGATAGACGTGGCATGGGTATTAGGAATATTTCTGTTGCTTTTTAAACGGCGCGTAGTTTTCGACAGAAAACTTATTCCGTTTCTGTTGTTTATTCTTGGATTTTTTCTATATGTATTCATAGGATATATATTTAATTTCCAGTCAATCTTCTACTTTTTGTGGGGATTTCGTAACAACTTCAGATTTTACTTTGCGTATTTGATGTTCTGTATGGTTTTTACGAACGATGACGTAAAAGCGTGTTTCAAATTTCTTGATATTTTATTCTGGGTAAATGCCGTTGTTTCTTTCTTCCAGTTCTTTGTACTTCACTATGAGCAGGACTATCTTGGAGGAATATTCGGCACAGAAAAAGGTTGTAACGGATATTCGATTGCTTTTTTCAGTATTATTCTTGCAAAATCGATACTTGAATTTATGAATAAAAAAGAAAGTGCTTTCAAGTGCTTTTCTAAGTGTATAGTGGCTTTAATAATAGCAGCGTTGGCAGAGCTTAAATTTTTCTTTGTAATTTTTGCTATAATTCTGTTTATGGCTACACTTATGACTTCTTTTTCATGGCGTAAATTCATCCTTATTCTGCTGTCAACGATGTTGATTTCATTTGCGAGCTCGATTCTGGTTGAGTTGTTTGGTGATAATAATGCCATCACTTTTGAAAGTATAATCGACTTTGCGTCGACAACAAACTATTCCTCAGAACGAGATATCAGCAGATTTACGGCGATTCCTATAATTTCTAATAATATTATGGGAAACAGCATGCAAAGGCTGTTCGGGCTTGGTCTTGGTAATTGTGATACATCAGCGTTTGCTATATGTAACACTCCTTTTTTTGAGACTTATTCATACCTGCACTACAACTGGTTCTCAAGCGCGCTGTTGTTTTTAGAAACCGGATTTGTGGGATTATGTATATACATATTTTTCTTTATAATGTGCTTTGTTTTCGCACTTAAACAGAAGAAGATAGAGGACTCAAACGAGCTGTTCTGTCAGATGGCAATGATATTATCCATCATTTGTCTGACACTCACTTTCTACAACGGATCGTTACGATTTGAAGTAGCATATATGATTTACTTTGTTCTCGCACTTCCTCTGATTGATTCGAGAACAAATATAATGAACAAGATTATTTAAACATACGCTTTACACACAGCTTTTTGGCGTGTGATTAAATATATAAAATATTTTTTTGAATGGAGGATAAAGATGTTCAAAGAATTTACTAAAAGATGTCTTTCGGTAGTACTTGTAGCTTTGATGCTTGTTTCGATTATGCCTATGAGCACATTCGCAGCAAATGTTGATCTCAGTAGCACTGCAGACATCACCCATTCTCACGACCATCAGTCTGAAGCTGTAGAGCAGGCACAGGCTGACATCGATGAGATTCTCAAGAGCTGTAAACTTGATGACTCGATGACAAAAGAGGAAGTCGAGACTAAAGTTTACACACTCGATGGCGAAACAGTTTATGGCGCATACGACAGTATGAACGCTCTCATCGAAACTGTTGAGACATCATTCACAGAAGAAGAGTTTGCTTTACTCGAAAAATATGAAGGTTTCGAGGAAATAGGTTATCTTTACGATATCCTTGATACAGCTCTTAATCCACCAATTATGTTAGCTACTACAACTAGCGTGCTTGATGGTGCTGTATCAGTAACAGACTCTGCAAATAGCAATAAGGTTTCTGGCAATAAAGTAACTATTACTGCTAAAGGTAGTCTTTTCTCAAAGAAGACTAACAATATCACTATCAGAAACGAAACAAGTGATTTAGCTCAGTTGAGTTTCAGTTACACTGCAGATAAGGCGAACAGCTTTAAAATTGCTGGTGCTACTGCGGCTGCTTCAGGTACATATTCTGTACTTTTAGAGCCGGGCGCTTCACTTAGCATAACACTTGTATCTAACAGCGGCCTTTCTAACACTACAGCTACTCTGACTCTCACTGACTTCGAGCTTATAGTAGCTAAATCGGCTTCAAATGTAACATTTGAATATAATAATGCTTTAGGTAGTGTTACTGTAGATTCTGCGGCAGTTGTTTCAGGCGAGGTTAAAGAAGTAAGTCTTTCAGAGGGCGCAACTCTTGTTGCAGCTCCTGCAAGTGGCTCTACATTCCACGGTTGGGTAAATGGTGAAGGCGAAATCCTTTCAACTGCTGCAACTTATAAACTTACACCAGCAGGCGATATGACTGTAAAAGCTGTTTTTACAAATGCAGATTCACAACCTCACTTCATCGTAGGTGCTGCAACACAGAAATCACAGGGCAGTGGTCTTTTAGGTTTATCCAAGATTTACTACTACACAGTAGGCAGTTCATACATCTTTGATAATCTTAATGATGCTGTAGCTACAGCTTCATCTACAACAAGTAAGACACTTGTTCTCGTGAACAGTTCTACACTCCCTGCAGGCGACTATACAATTCCTGCAGGCGTCACACTTCTCATTCCATTTGACAGCGCTAACACAATGTATACTACACAGGCTGTAGGTATCGAAGAAAAAGTTACAAATGGTGTAAGTGACTACAAAGAGCCTTATGCTTACAAAAAGCTCACACTTGCTGAAGGTGTTAACCTTACAGTAAACGGTGCAATCAGCCTTTCTGCTAAGCATTACTACGCACAGGGTTCAAAAAATCACGGTTCTTCCCCATCAGGTCCTTGTGGTTTTATGGAGATGAAAGATGGAAGTAATATCACTGTAAACAACGGTGGTACTATCTATACATACGGTTTTATTTATGGTGCTGGTGCTATCACAGCTAAGAGCGGCTCTACAATTTACGAAAACTTCCAGATTGCCGATTTTAGAGGTGGTTCACAGTCCACAGATATGGACAACGGCGTATTCCCACTTTCACAGTACTACGTACAGAACATCGAAGTTCCACTCACTATCGAGAGTGGTGCTACAGAATATGGTTACGCAACTATATACATGAGTAGTTCAGACTTCGGTTCTGCTGTTGGCTTCATCGCTCCAAATAATGCGATGTTCAATTTAACAGAGGGTTCTGTTACAAAGCGTTATGATGGTAAAACTGACCGTCTTATTATTGAGCTTAATGGTAATTTGAATGTTTCTTCTATCAATATGACTGTTGGTACAAGTTCAATCAACTCAAAGAACTACGAGCTCCCTGTAACAAGTAACCTTTCAATTAACGTAAACGATGGCAGTAATATCGTTATTAATCAGGACGTTGCTCTTCTTCCTGGTTCTGAAATTACTGTAAAAGAGGGCGCAACTTGTACACTCGGCAGCGGATACAATTTCTATGTTTACGACGCTGATGAGTGGGGTGGATATGCAAGCCCTGCAAATAAAAAACTCATTCCGGTAGCTTATGCTCCTGGTAGAGAATACACACGTACAGAAGCTGATCTTGTTGACGCAAAAGTTCAGATTGATGGTTTTGCTGATGCAAGCCAGGGTTATATCTACACAACAGCCGGTGGCGCAAATATTTTCTCTACAGGCACTGGTAAAGCGTTAGTCAGACCTGGTACACAGACTGCAACTTATCAGATGGTTCAGGCAAAGGAAGTTGCGGATTCTAAGTATGTTGCTATTCCGCTTACTTCTGCTAAGCTTAAGAACGCAGACGGTACATATCAGGAAACAACAAAGACTAGCGGTACATACGACTATATCAATGGTGTATGGAATAAAACTTGTAACCACGAGTACGCTGAAGAAATCGTTACTCCTGCAGGCTGTGAAAGCGACGGTCTTAAGACATTCACTTGCCCTTGTGGCGATTCATACGAAGAGGTTATCCCTGCTACAGGTCACAAAGAGGTTACAGACGCTGCTGTAGCACCTGATTGTACAAACACAGGTCTTACAGAAGGTTCACACTGTGAAAACTGTGGTGAGGTTTATGTAGCTCAGGTAGAAGTTCCTGCTTTAGGTCATACAGCAGGAGAGGAAGCTGATTGCGTAAATCCACAGGTATGTACAGTATGTGACGCAGAGCTCAAGCCTGCACTCGGTCACGATTACGACTCAGTTGTAACAGATCCTGATTGTGTAAATAAGGGCTTTACAACTCACACATGTACACGTTGTGACGATACATACGTTGATTCTTACGTTGACGCTCACGGTCACACAGAGATGATTCTCCCTGCAATTGATGCTACATGTACAAAAACAGGTCTTACACAGGGTTCATATTGCTTTACTTGTAAGGAAACAATCGTAGCTCAGGAAGAAGTTCCTGCTTTAGGACATACTCCTTCAGATCCTGCTGACTGTACACACGATCAGATATGTACAGTATGTAAGGAAGTGCTCGAGGGCTCTCTCGGTCACAATTACGTAGCAGTTGTAACAGAACCTGATTGTGAAAACGATGGTTTTACAACTCATACATGCTCACGTTGTGAGGATTCATATATTGATTCAAAAGTCGATGCATTAGGTCACACAGAAGTTGTTGATAAAGCAGTTGCTGCTGATTGTGAGAACTCTGGTCTTACAGAAGGTAAACACTGCTCAGTGTGTGAAAAAGTTTTAGTTGCACAGGAAGAGATTCCTGCGTTAGGTCACACAGAAGTTGTTGATAAAGCAGTTGCTGCTGATTGTGAGAATTCTGGTCTTACAGAAGGTAAGCACTGCTCAGTATGTGAAAAAGTTTTAGTCGCTCAGACAGTTGTTCCAGCTACAGGTCACTCTTTAGGTGAAGATGCTGACTGTACACATGCACAGAAATGTCTGGTATGTGGCGCTGAACTTGAAGCTGCTCTTGGTCACAATTATGTTGGTACTGCTACAGCTCCTACTTGTGAAGACAAGGGTTACACAACATACAAGTGTTCACGTTGTGGTGACACTTACGTTGATGATTACGTTGACGCTTTAGGTCATACTGAAGTTGTTGATGAAGCAGTTGCTCCTGATTGTACAAACACAGGTCTTACAGAAGGTAAGCACTGTTCAGTATGTGACGAAGTATTAGTAGAACAGGAAGAGGTTCCTGCATTAGGTCATACAGCAGGAGATGAAGCTGACTGTGTAAACCCACAGACATGTACAGTATGTGACGCAGAGCTCAAGCCTGCACTCGGTCACGATTACGACTCAGTTGTAACAGATCCTGATTGTGTAAATAAGGGCTTTACAACTCACACATGTGCGCGTTGTGACGATACATACATTGATTCTTACGTTGACGCTAAGGGTCACGTTGAAATGTTGCTCCCACCAGTTGAACCTGGTTGCACAAGTACTGGTTTAACACAGGGTTCTTACTGTTTCGTTTGTGGTGAAACTCTCGTTGAACAGGAAGAAATTCCTGCTTCAGGTCATAAATACAATGGCACAGTTACAGCTCCTACATGTGAAGATGAAGGTTACACAACATACACATGTTCAGCATGTAACGATACTTATGTTGATGATTATGTTGATGCATTAGGTCATACAGCAGGCGAGGAAGCAGATTGTGAGAATCCACAGGTATGTACAGTATGTGGTGATGTGCTCACACCTGAGCTCGGCCACATTGAGGTTATTATGCCTGCACTCGATGCTACTTGTATCTCAACAGGTCTTAGTGAGGGTAAATACTGTTCAAGATGTAATGAAGTTTTAGTACCACAGGTAGAAACTCCTATTACAGATCACGAGCTTGAGTATCATGAAGCAAAAGCTCCTACATATACAGACAATGGTTGGAAGGCTTACGAGTCTTGTATTAACTGTGACTACTCTACATTCGAAGTTATCCCAGCTCTCGGTGAGCCTGAGATTGACACTTATGATGAGTTTATCGTAAACCTCACTTTACTTGAAGAACTTGCTTTCGAATATGCAAGACAGAATCCAGGTAAAGACCCACTCGCTCTTGTTATCAAATACATCCGTACAGGTGTTGATAGATACAACTCAGGTTCATGGGGCATTATGGCAGGTTCAGAAGACGAAGGTTTTGCAAAATTTGTTAAGAACACTGAAAACGAGCTCAATGCTCAGCTTCAGGAAAATGGCGAAGAGCCACTTAAGATCACAGGTCTTAAGAACATAAACGGATTTAAGATTCCTAACGGCAACTCTGTTGACTTTGGTCATATGTTTGGCGCTATGGATATTACATATCACAATACAGGTTCTGAAAACCACGCAGACGTAGCAGGTTGGGCTGGCGACCTTGTTGACCTTGTAAGTCTTTCAGACTTCTTCGGTTACGGTAACAGCACAAATATGGAAGAGCGTATTGAATATTCAAACGAATACTTCTTCAAGTCTTCCGGTTACTACTATCTGCCACAGGCATACCTGTATAACGAAGGTTCATTCAGCGAAGCTGACTTGTATGCTGACTTGGATGCTTACTACGTAATGGAAACTCTGTATGATACAGAGTACAACCCAGGCGTACTTGCTCAGATTTGTACTGAGTACTTCACTGAAGATCTTACAGAAGAAAATCGTGCAAGCTTCTTCTTAAACAACAGATTAGATGGCGTGAACACACGTTCACAGATCCGCACAGCTGTATATAATGCATATACAGGTAATAAGATGATATCTACGCTTGAAGGTACAAGAGAGTTCAAGAACGATGACATCTCTGAAATCAGACTGACAGCTTGCTACACATTTGCTGATTATATCTGCAAGCTTGCTGGCGACTATGTTGCTGTAACAGATAATCCTTATTACGAAAACTTCAGTTCAACAACATCAATTTTAGCTCCTGGTATTACACAGGAAATCAACTACGCAACATCAGCAGATGGTAAGCAGATGATTTACTATATCGCTACTGCTGATATTACAAGAGACGATGTTAACGTATATGCAAACTACGGTGACAACGATCCAACAAAGTGGAAGATGCAGAGAGTTTTAGATCAGGCAAATGCTGCACAGAAGAAGTACGGTGATCCTGACTCTGAACACTACATCGAAAACTATAACGTAATCGCAAGTGTAAACGGTGACGGTTACAATATGACTACTGGTGAGCCAGGTGGCTTACTTGTAATGAAGGGTGTTGAATACCACCCAGTTGATAAGGGCGGCTTCTTCGCTATCTTAGAAGACGGCACAGCTATTATCGGCACACGTGACGAATGGGATACATACAAGCCATACGTTCAGGAAGCTATCGGTGGTTTCGGTACAAGACTTGTAAAAGATGGTGAAATTTCTGTTGATAGAACAGATGACTATTATACAAGCCGTGCTCCACGTACAGCAGTAGGTATCACAAAGACTGGTAAAGTCGTATTTATGAGTATTGACGGTCGTCAGGAACCTGTTTCTTGCGGCGGTAGTATGGAAGAAATCGCACAGATTATGCGTGAAGCAGGTTGTGTAGATGCTATCAACCTTGATGGTGGTGGTTCTACAACATTCGTTGCTAAACAGGAAGGTGACGAAGAACTTTCAGTTGTCAACAGTCCTTCTGATGGTGCTCCTCGTTCAGTAAGTACATCTCTTATG